>NZ_VMLS01000119.1:0-825 GCF_013276805.1 Streptococcus sp. 1449 | reverse complement strand
AAAATACTTTTTCATAAGTTAAGCCTATTTCTCTACCGACTTGCGCTTGTCTATTTTTGTAAAGCCGCAGCATGAGTACTGTCTTATTATCCAAGTCAATCATTCTAACGCTTGATTTTGTTTTAGGGGTAGTGACTTCTTTTTCACAGTTTAGAGTCTTATTTACGTCTAGTGTACCGTTTTGTAAGTCAATATCAGACCATTTGAGGGCTAAACATTCACGAATGCGTAAACCAGTCGCTAAAAGCGTCTTATATAGCACTGTATCGTAGAAATTTTTGTAAGTATTAGGGAGCTGCTCCAGGTAAGTCAAGAATTTTTTTAAATGATCATCATCCAGATATTTGAGTTTTTGCCCTTCTTTTGGTTTGCGACGTGGGACGATAATATCACGGGCAGGATTAAAAGGGATAACTTGTAAGGATACGGCGTATTTAAGTATGCGTTTATTTAGCGAGTTAAGTTGCGGATATTCTTGGTAGCCTTTGCCTAGTTGATTGTACTCTTTTGCCCATTGATTAACTTGCTTTTGAATAACTGGGGGTGTTAGCTTATCTAGTTTGTAGTCTCCAAAGGCTGGAAGTAGATAGTTTTTTAGTCTACTCTTGATTATTGTAAGGGTTGCCTTTTTGACCGTATGGCAGTATGTTTCCAGCCAATTCTCCGCCAGTTCGGCATAGGTATTGATTTGAACCGCTTTAAATACTGTAGAGCCGTTTTTTTCAAAGTCTATTTGAGCCTGTAGCGCTTTGTTTCTAAGTTCTCTCTTGGTTCGCCCTGATATAGTCGTCTTGACTTTCTTACCCGTTACGGTATCGATGCCAA
>NZ_VMLS01000118.1:0-823 GCF_013276805.1 Streptococcus sp. 1449 | reverse complement strand
TTTAAACTTTTTACAATTTTTTGGCGAGAAGTCATCTAAATGGAGGCTAGCCCTCATGCCTGGTTTGGAGCAGAAACCTCTAACTTACACCTAGCCATTGATGATGCTTCTGGCAATATCCTAGGGGCTTATTTTGATAAACAAGAGACCTTGAATGCTTACTATCATGTCCTCGAACAAATTTTAGACAACCACGGCATTCCCCTTCAAATCAAAACAGATAAAAGAACAGTCTTTACCTATCAAATCTCCAACTCTAAGAAAATGGAGGACGATACCCATACACAATTCGGATACGCCTGTCACCAACTGGGGATTCTCCTTGAGACAACCGCTATCCCTCAAGCTAAAGGGAGAGTCGAAAGACTCAATCAGGCACTACAATCTCGCCTGCCTATTGAACTGGAACGAAACAATATTCATACCTTGGAAGAAGCCAATACTTTCCTTCTTTCCTACATTCAAACCTTTAATGAACAGTTTGGAAACAAGACAAAACTCTCTGTCTTTGAGGAGGCTCCTAAGCCCTCTGAACGAAATCTCATTCTGGCTAGACTGGCGGAGAGAGTCGTCGATAGTGGACACCATATCCGATTCCAAAATCGTTGCTATATCCCTGTTGAACAAGGAAAAGAAGTCTACTTCAGCAGAAAGACGAAAGCATTCGTTATAAAAGAAGTTGACGGTGACATCTACCTCAATATCGCTGACAAGATCTATCACACAAAGGAGCTACTAGTTCATGAACTCTATTCGAAAAACTTTGAATCAGAACCAGAACAAAAAAAGAAAGACGCAAGTATGTCCCTCCACAAACCCATCC
>NZ_VMLS01000117.1:0-2878 GCF_013276805.1 Streptococcus sp. 1449 | reverse complement strand
ACTGTCAAAGTCCCGAGTCATTAATTGAAAAGTTTACCTGTTTATGTGATAATGGAGGGTATTTACAGAAGGTGATAGATTTCTTGATTCTATAGTAGATTGAGAAATTTAGAATAGTATGCTATAATCACATTAGGAGGATAAAAATAATGAAGAAAACGTTTTATAAAAAATTGGGTATTTCAATTATTGCGAGTACTTTATTGGCTAGCCAGTTGTCGACAGTATCTGCTTTGACTGTTATTTCTAGTACAGGTGAAGAATATGAGGTGAGTGAAACATTACAGGAAAGTCCAGAAACTAATAATTTTTCACTTCCTGAGATTTCGCCAACATATGGTTCATATTACCAAAATCAATCAGAAGTAATTATCGGTAATGATGATTTGGTTAAAATTGATAATACTCTACAATATCCGTATTCAACTTCAGCTATGGTTTTGTCTGAGTACAATGGTGTAGCCAATGGAACGAATATAGAAGGAAGAGGAAGCGCGAATTTTATTAAAGATAATGTTTTAATTACAGCAGCTCATAACTTCTACAGTCATAAATATGGAAAAGAAGCGGATGCTATTTATGTACTTCCAGCAGCTAGTCCAGATCAGGAACCATTTGGAAAGATCAAGGTTAAGGAAGTTCGTTATTTGAAAGAATTTAGAACTTTAAATTCTAGAGATGCATCGAAATATGACTTGGCTCTATTAATTCTAGAAGAGCCTGTTGGCGCAAAATTGGGAACACTGGGGCTTCCAAATAGTCAGAAAAATTTGGCTGGAACACCAGTGACGATTACAGGATATCCATCATATGATTTTGGAATTCATCAAATGTATACAGATAAAAAACAAGTTTTAAGTGATGATGGTACTTTTTTGAATTATCAAGTTGATACTTTGGGGGGATCAAGTGGATCTGCTGTTTATGATGCTAGTCACCGTGTAGTCGGAGTACATACTTTGGGAGATGAAGCTAACCAAGTTAATAGCGCAGTAAAATTAAATGAACAGAATTTATCATTTATTTATTCAGTACTTAAAGGATATTCTCTTGAAGGATGGAAAAAATTAAGTGGCAGTTGGTACTATTATAAACAACATGATAAACAAACGGGTTGGCAGAAAATAGATGATACTTGGTACTATCTAGATGCTTCTGGTAAGATGCTTACAGATTGGCAAAAAGTAAATGGAAAATGGTATTATTTGGGAACCTCTGGTTCAATGGCAACAGGTTGGAAAAATGTACGAGGCAGATGGTATTACTTAGATAATAAAAATGGTGATATGAAGACTGGTTGGTATAAAGATGGTTCAACATGGTACTATCTAGATCCTACTAATGGAGACATGAAAACAGGTTGGATAAAAGTAGGAGGAAACTGGTATTATCTTAACTCAAGTGGAGCTATGGTAACAGGTAGCCAAACTATCGATGGTAAAGTTTATAATTTTGCTTCATCTGGTGAGTGGATTTAATATTGGAGGACATATAAATGAAACTTTTGAAAAAAACTATGCAAGTTGGACTGACAGCATTTTTCTTTGGTTTGCTAGCTACAAATACTGTTTTTGCGGATACCACAGGTGGCCAATTTGTTGATAAGGATAATAGAAAATATTATGTAAAAGATGCTCATAAAGCAATCTATTGGCATAAAATAGACGGAAAAACTTACTATTTTGGTGATAAAGGAGAAATGGTAGTTGGATGGCAATACTTAGAAATTCCTGGAACAGGTTATCGTGATGATTTATTAGATAACCAACCAGTTAATGAAATCGGCCTTCAACACAAGTGGTACTATTTTGGACAAGATGGGGTACTACAAGAATTTGTTGGCTGGAAAGCATTAGAGATTAAAACAAAAGACAGTGTTGGAAAAGAGTACGGGGAAAAACGTGAAGATTCAGAAGATAAAGAAGAGAAGCGTTATTACACGAACTATTACTTTAATCAGAATCATTCTTTAGAGACAGGTTGGCTTTATGATCAGTCTAACTGGTATTATCTAGCTAAAACAGAAATTAATGGAGAAAACTATATTGGTGGTGAAAGACGTGCAGGTTGGATAAATGATGGTTCAGCTTGGTACTAC
This sequence comes from Streptococcus sp. 1449, assembly GCF_013276805.1. Taxonomy (NCBI): domain Bacteria; kingdom Bacillati; phylum Bacillota; class Bacilli; order Lactobacillales; family Streptococcaceae; genus Streptococcus; species Streptococcus sp. 1449. The sequence continues at coordinate 780 of NZ_VMLS01000117.1, read as the reverse complement.
CTTGATCCAACAACTGCTGCAATGCAAACAGGATGGCAATATCTAGGTAATAACTGGTACTATCTCCGTTCATCAGGTGCTATGGCAACTGGTTGGGTGAAAGATGGCTCAACTTGGTATTATCTAGATGCTCAAAATGGTGATATGAAGACAGGTTGGGCTTATGTTGGTAACAGTTGGTACTACCTTCGTTCATCAGGTGCAATGTCTACTGGTTGGGTGAAAGATGGTTCAACTTGGTACTACCTAAATGCAAGTAATGGAGATATGAAGACAGGCTGGTTCCAAGTCAATGGTAAATGGTACTATGCCTATGGTTCAGGTGCTTTAGCTGTTAATACCACAGTAGGTGGTTACTACTTAAACTATAATGGCGAATGGGTTAAGTAATGAAGGCTAATGGTAAACTGTGATGGATATTTAACTTTGTATAATAGGTGGATAAAAGTCTTTAAAATAGGAAAAAACGCATAATATTAGGTGAACTGCACCCCAAAAGTTAGACAGACAAAATCTAACTTTTGGGGTATTTTTATTATGAAATTAACTTATGATGATAAAGTTCAGATCTATGAACTTAGAAAACAAGGATATAGCTTAGAGAAGCTTTCAAATAAATTTGGGATAAACAATTCTAATATTAGGTACATGATTAAATTGATTGATCGTTACGGAATAGAGTTCGTCAAAAAAGGAAAAAATCGTTACTATTCTCCTGATTTAAAGCAAGAAATGATTAATAAAGTCATACATGAAGGCTGGTAACCGCCCAATAACGAA
>NZ_VMLS01000116.1:0-916 GCF_013276805.1 Streptococcus sp. 1449 | reverse complement strand
GCAGACCTTACAGCAGCTAGAGCAATTGATGAAATCAATCGTATCAATCCTATTCCATCTCCTCGTCACCTCCTAACGACTAATAACCAACCTGGAAATTCTAGCAATGTGAACACTACAGAACCAACAAGTCCATCAGATAGTGGGCAAGCAAATTCTGGACAAGATGGACGAAGCACTGACAGTGGTTCAACAACCACTGCTCGTTCGTCTGTAGCTCCAGTGACAACTACGGAACCTAGTGCAAATACAGCGAATAGAGAAGACGATACTGTTCGTTCAGCAACTCAGGGTCAAGGAATTTTAGACAAGTCAGAACTAAGTAAGCAGACTCAAACCTTAGAAAATCTTTTGAGATTATTGACAGGTGTATCGAATCCTACCACAGATTCAGCACGTCTTGTTTTGGTAGAGGCTAAGAAAGCTCTTGCAGATGATAGTTTGACAGAGCAAGGGTTACGCCATATCTTGCAAACAGTCAAGGATGCTATTGCTTCCCTAGAGTCCATTAAGGAAAGCCAGTCAGCAACTAAGGATGGAGGACAAACAGCGGGCAAAGAAACAGCAGGAGAAGATGAGTCTGCAAATCAAACTCAAGTCCCAGTAGGGATTATTGCAGCAAGTATCCTAGTGCTTTTAGGTCTCCTCTTCTTCCTCCTAGCTCGTCGTAACAAAGAATCAGAACTCGAGAAATTAGTCAAGGAATTAAGTAAACTTCTTAAAGACTTAAACCTTGAAACAGTAGATAAGGATATCCTTGAAAATTCTCAAGAAGAACTTCAAAAAGCAGTTTTGTTCTTGGCAGATGAAAAAGGCTCTGAGCATACTGAAGCAGAGTTGATTGATAATCTTAAAGAGGTTATTGCTAAGTTGACAGCAAACGCCTAATAACATATTAAAAATCTCCAGATTAGGA
>NZ_VMLS01000115.1:2891-5495 GCF_013276805.1 Streptococcus sp. 1449 | reverse complement strand
CCTTCTTGAAAGCAATTGAAGCGGCCGAACAAGTGTTGAAAGACCATGAAACTAGCACCCAAGATCAGGTTAATGACCGACTTAATAAATTGACAGAAGCTCATAAAGCTCTGAATGGTCAAGAGAAATTTACGGAAGAAAAGACAGAACTCGATCGCTTAACAGGTGAGGCTCAAGAACTCTTGGCTGCCAAACCAAACCATCCTTCAGGTTCTGCCCTAGCTCCGCTTCTTGAAAAGAACAAGGCCTTGGTTGAAAAAGTAGATTTGAGTTCAGAAGAGCTTGCAACAGCGAAACAGAGTTTGAAAGATCTGGTTACTTTATTGAAAGAAGACAAGCCAGCAGTCTTTTCTGATAGTAAAACAGGTGTTGAAGTACACTTCTCAAATAAAGAGAAGACTGTCATCAAGGGCTTGAAAGTAGAGCGTGTTCAAGCAAGTGCTGAAGAGAAAAAATACTTTGCTGGAGAAGATGCTCATGTCTTTGAAATAGAAGGTCTCGATGAAAAAGGTCAAGACGTTGATCTCTCTTACGCTTCTATTGTGAAAATTCCAATTGAAAAAGATAAGAAAGTGAAGAGAGTATTCTTCTTACCTGAAGGCAAAGAGGCAGTAGAATTGGCTTTTGAACAAACGGATAGTCATGTTATCTTTACAGCACCACACTTTACTCATTATGCCTTTGTTTATGAATCTGCTGAGAAACCACGAGTAGAATCTAATGGTGCAAATGACCTTGTTACTATCTCAACTAAACCAGAACAACAAAACACAGTCCTTCCAAAAACTACTAATCAACCGGCTTCTGATCAACAAAAGGCTCCTAAATTGGAAGTTCAAGAGGAAAAGGTTGCCTTTGACCGTCAAGAGCATGAAAATGCTGATATGCTAGTTGGGGAACAACGAGTCATCATACAGGGACGAGATGGTCTGTTGAGACATGTCTTTGAAGTTGATGAAAACGGTCAGCGTCGTCTTCGTTCAACAGAAGTCATCCAAGAGGCGATTCCAGAAATTGTTGAAATTGGAACAAAAGTAAAAACTGAACCAGCAGTAGCGCCTACACAAGAAAAAAACAGTGCAAAATACAGCAATTAAATCAGAAGAAGCAAGCAAACAATTGCCAAATACAGGAACTGCTGATGCCAATGAAGCCCTAATAGCAGGATTGGCAAGCCTTGGTCTTGCTAGTTTAGCCTTGACATTGAAACAGAAAAAAGAAGATGAAGATTAAATATCGAAAAATCTTGTGAAATTTTTCCTTATATTTCCAAAGTGTGATATAATAGTTTCGAATAAAATAATTAAAGGGGTTTTTGTAACATGGCAAAACTTACTGTTAAAGACGTTGACTTGAAAGGTAAAAAAGTCCTCGTTCGTGTTGACTTCAACGTACCATTGAAAGATGGCGTAATCACTAACGACAACCGTATCACAGCAGCTCTTCCAACTATTAAGTACATCATCGAACAAGGTGGACGTGCAATTCTTTTCTCTCACCTTGGACGTGTGAAAGAAGAAGCTGATAAAGCTGGTAAATCACTTGCTCCTGTAGCAGCTGACTTGGCAGCAAAACTTGGTCAAGATGTTGTTTTCCCAGGTGTCACTCGTGGTGCGGAATTGGAAGCGGCAATCAACGCTCTTGAAGATGGACAAGTTCTCTTGGTTGAAAACACTCGTTACGAAGATGTTGACGGCAAGAAAGAATCTAAAAACGATCCTGAACTTGGTAAATACTGGGCATCACTTGGAGATGGTATCTTCGTAAACGATGCATTCGGTACAGCTCACCGTGCACACGCATCTAACGTTGGTATCTCAGCAAACGTTGAAAAAGCAGTTGCTGGATTCCTTCTTGAAAACGAAATTGCCTACATCCAAGAAGCAGTTGAAACTCCAGAACGTCCATTCGTAGCAATCCTTGGTGGTTCAAAAGTTTCAGACAAGATTGGTGTTATCGAAAACTTGCTTGAAAAAGCTGATAAAGTCCTTATCGGTGGTGGTATGACTTATACATTCTATAAAGCACAAGGTATCGAAATCGGGAACTCACTTGTAGAAGAAGACAAATTGGATGTTGCGAAAGCTCTTCTTGAAAAAGCAAACGGTAAATTGATCTTGCCAGTTGACTCAAAAGAAGCAAACGCATTTGCTGGTTACACTGAAGTGCGTGACACTGAAGGTGAAGCAGTTTCTGAAGGCTTCCTTGGTCTTGACATCGGTCCAAAATCTATCGCTAAATTTGACGAAGCTCTGACTGGTGCCAAAACAGTTGTATGGAACGGACCTATGGGTGTATTTGAAAACCCAGACTTCCAAGCTGGTACAATCGGTGTGATGGACGCTATCGTGAAACAACCAGGTGTTAAATCAATCATCGGTGGTGGTGACTCAGCTGCCGCAGCGATTAACCTTGGCCGTGCAGACAAATTCTCATGGATCTCTACTGGTGGTGGAGCATCAATGGAACTTCTCGAAGGTAAAGTATTGCCAGGTTTGGCTGCACTTACAGAAAAATAATTTCAGCCCGTTAGTCTCTACAAAATCCTGATTTTGTAGAAAAAGGAAGAAAACTGAAACGTTAACAAAAAGGTGGCTATGTCAC
>NZ_VMLS01000115.1:0-2801 GCF_013276805.1 Streptococcus sp. 1449 | reverse complement strand
TTTTCATTGAGTATAAAGTTCTTCCAGGACTTGCAGCCTTGACAGAAAAATAAGATTTTATAAACAAATCAAAGAAGAGAGGGATGAGAGTTCCTCTTTTCTTTTGCTTAAAATAAAAGCGCTTCCTCGCAACTATTACTCATAAAAATCACCGATTTATGATAAAATGGAAATAGAAAGTTGAGATTATGAGTTATTTTAAAAAATATAAATTCGATAAATCCCAGTTCAAACTTGGTATGCGAACCTTTAAAACAGGAATTGCTGTTTTTCTAGTTCTCTTGATTTTTGGCTTTTTTGGTTGGAAAGGTCTTCAAATCGGTGCTTTGACAGCTGTTTTTAGCCTGAGGGAGAGTTTTGATAAGAGTGTTCATTTTGGGACTTCGCGTATTCTAGGGAATAGTATCGGAGGCCTCTATGCCTTTGTCTTCTTCTTATTAAATACCTTTTTCCACGAAGCCTTTTGGGTGACCTTGGTAGTTGTTCCAATCTGCACCATGTTAACCATTATGACAAATGTAGCCATGAATAACAAAGCGGGGGTTATTGGTGGTGTAGCGGCTATGTTAATCATTACCCTATCGATTCCGAGCGGCGAAACAATTTTGTACGTGTTTGCGCGTGTATCAGAAACGTTTATGGGAGTTTTTGTCGCAATTCTAGTAAATTACGATATTGATCGTATTCGGCTCCTTTTAGAGAAAAAAGAAAAATAATGTTACATTTTATAACATTATCAATTGACGTTTGTCTTTTTTTAGACTATAATAGACAGAAAGAAGGAAATTGTAAATGAAGGAAAAAGAATTTCGCCGAAATATGGCTGTTTTTCCTATCGGCAGTGTTATGAAGTTGACCGATCTATCGGCGCGTCAGATTCGTTATTATGAAGATCAAGAGTTGATCAAACCTGATCGAAACGAAGGGAACCGTCGCATGTATTCCTTGAATGACATGGATCGTCTGCTTGAAATCAAAGATTATATCTCTGAAGGTTATAATATCGCTGCCATTAAGAAAAAATATGCTGAACGTGAAGCGAAATCCAAGAAAGCGGTGAGTCAGACTGAGGTGCGCCGTGCACTTCACAATGAACTCCTCCAACAGGGTCGCTTTGCTTCGGTGCAATCACCTTTTGGTCGCGGTTAAGCAACCGCAAGTAGTCATACATTAAGGAGAAAACTCATGCCAATCACAGCTGCAGATATTCGTCGTGAAGTCAAGGAAAAAAATGTTACCTTTATCCGTCTCATGTTCTCAGATATTTTGGGAACCATGAAAAACGTCGAAATTCCTGCTACAGATGAACAGTTAGATAAAGTCTTGTCAAACAAGGCTATGTTTGATGGATCTTCTATTGAAGGTTTTGTACGTATCAATGAGTCAGATATGTACTTGTACCCTGACTTGGATACATGGACAGTCTTCCCTTGGGGAGATGAAAATGGAAGTGTTGCAGGTTTGATCTGTGATGTCTATACAACAGAAGGTGAACCATTTGCGGGGGACCCTCGTGGCAATTTGAAACGTGCTCTTCGTCACATGGAAGAAGTTGGATTTAAATCCTTCAACCTTGGACCAGAGCCAGAATTTTTCCTATTTAAACTCGATGAAAATGGGGATCCAACACTTGAAGTGAATGACAAGGGTGGCTACTTTGATTTGGCGCCTACTGACCTTGCGGACAACACACGTCGTGAGATTGTGAATGTCTTGACCCAAATGGGATTTGAAGTAGAAGCCAGTCACCACGAGGTTGCGGTTGGACAGCATGAGATTGACTTTAAGTATGATGAAGTTCTCCGTGCTTGTGATAAGATTCAAATCTTTAAACTTGTTGTTAAAACCATTGCTCGCAAACATGGCCTTTACGCAACCTTTATGGCCAAACCAAAATTTGGTATTGCTGGATCAGGTATGCACTGTAATATGTCCTTGTTTGATGCAGAAGGAAACAATGCCTTCTTTGATCCAAATGATCCAAAAGGAATGCAGTTGTCAGAAACGGCCTACCATTTCCTTGGCGGTTTGATCAAGCATGCCTACAACTATACTGCTATCATGAACCCAACGGTTAACTCATACAAACGTTTGGTTCCAGGTTATGAAGCCCCTGTTTACATTGCTTGGGCTGGTCGTAACCGTTCGCCACTTGTACGCGTGCCTGCTTCACGTGGTATGGGAACTCGTCTTGAGTTGCGTTCAGTTGATCCAATGGCAAACCCATATATCGCTATGACAGTTCTTTTGGAAGTTGGTTTGCATGGTATTGAAAATAAAATCGAAGCACCAGCTCCTATCGAAGAAAATATCTACATCATGACAGCAGAAGAGCGCAAGGAAGCTGGTATTACAGACCTTCCATCAACTCTTCACAATGCTTTGAAAGCTTTGACAGAGGATGAGGTTGTCAGAGCGGCTCTCGGAGATCACATCTACACTAGCTTCCTTGAAGCCAAACGAATCGAATGGGCAAGTTATGCAACCTTCGTTTCACAATGGGAAATTGATAATTATTTAGACCTTTACTAATACTAATATAGAAGAAAGATTGCCTGAGGGTAAACAGTCACACAGCAGTCTAAGCCATCAAATACCTATAACCCTTAAAATAGCGATTTCGGTCGCTATTTATTTTTCAAAAAATCCTCTTGACTCTTTTGCGAATTAGATTTATCATCAGACGTGTAGAAGAAAATCAAGGAGTCACTATGGAAAAATTCAATTTCAAAAACAATATCGGGCAAGAAAACACATTGCTTCAAATCGAAATCTACAAGTTTACTAATTTACTAACTTTT
>NZ_VMLS01000114.1:0-737 GCF_013276805.1 Streptococcus sp. 1449 | reverse complement strand
ACTTAGCCATTGATGATGCTTCCGGCAATATCCTAGGGGCTTATTTTGATAAAAAAGAGAACTTGAATGCTTACTATCATGTCCTTGAACAAATATTAGCCAATCACGGCATTCCCCTTCAAATTAAAACAGATAAGAGAACGGTCTTTACCTATCAAGCCTCCAACTCTAAGAAAATGGAGGACGATACCCATACACAGTTTGGATACGCCTGTCACCAACTGGGGATTCTCCTTGAGACAACCGCTATCCCTCAAGCTAAAGGGAGAGTCGAAAGACTCAATCAGGCACTACAATCTCGCCTGCCTATTGAACTGGAACGAAACAATATTCATACCTTGGAAGAAGCCAATACTTTCCTTCTTTCCTACATTCAAACCTTTAATGAACAGTTTGGAAACAAGACAAAACTCTCTGTCTTCGAGGTGGCTCCTAAGCCCTCTGAACGAAATCTCATTCTAGCTAGACTGGCGGAGAGAGTCGTGGATCGTAGACACCATATCCGATTCCAAAATCGTTGCTATATCCCTGTTGAACAAGGAAAAGAAGTCTACTTCAGCAGAAAGACGAAAGCATTCGTTATAAAAGAAGTTGACGGTGACATCTACCTCAATATCGCTGACAAGATCTGTCACACAAAGGAGCTACTAGTTCATGAACTCTATTCGAAAAACTTTGAATCAGAACCAGAACAAAAAAAGAAAGACGCAAGTATATCCCTCCACAAACCCATCCGT
>NZ_VMLS01000113.1:0-500 GCF_013276805.1 Streptococcus sp. 1449 | reverse complement strand
GCCAAATTTCAAGTTCAAGTTAGCCATGAAGAAGTCTTCTCTGGGTGATTTGTAGTTCAAGCATTTTTTAGGATAGTTATTAATCCAATTTTCGATGAATGCGACTTCTTTGGGAGTCGTTTTCTTAGTTCCCTTAGGTAACCATCTCCGAATGAGCCTGTTGTGATTCTCATTAGTTCCCCTTTCCCAAGAGGCATAGGGGTGCGCATAATAGATATGTTCCTCAGAAAATACATCAGACAAGCGGTTAAATTCTGTACCATTATCTGCCGTGATGGACAGAATCTTGTCTTGTTTTAAGATGAGTTTTAAAGCCTGATTGACCGCCTCAGCACTTTTATTTGGAATCAATCGGATAATTTGATGCCTAGTTCTTCGATCAGTTAAGACCAGTAAACAATAATTTTTCACCCTTGTAAGCAGAACCGTATCAATCTCATAATGCCCATTCTCCAATCGCAGATTGATAGCTTCAGGACGCTGTTCGATAGATTGACCAG
>NZ_VMLS01000112.1:0-675 GCF_013276805.1 Streptococcus sp. 1449 | reverse complement strand
CTTCAGAGTAAACTTCTGATGGAGGGTGTGGGCGAATAGAGAAGCTGAGCCAAGGCTATGCGCCAAAGGGGCTTTAGGGATAGGAGCTTTCACAATTTTATCACTCGGATTTTTCTCACTGCATGCTTGGCATTTGTAAGAGTGTTGGATATGATCTATGCGTTTTAATTGCGCAGGAATAAAGACTAATTCTTGGCCTTGAAGACTCGCTCCAATCTCTTTTAGCTCTCCCTGACAGTCAGGGCAAATGCAATCCTCTAAGCGATGATGGAGTTCTTCTGAATCGAATTGGGCAAGAAGAGCTTGACGTTTTCCTTTAGCTTTCTTACGTTTATAGGTGATTTCTTCTCTTTCAACTGGGAACCTCTCCATCTTCATCAGATGAAGCTTCCTCCTCAAAAAGGCTGACTTGTCCAGATGGACAAACACTTTTCTCAGAGGATTTTCCATAGAGCTTTTGCGTTAGATAAGCCACTTGTTCACGAAGAAGGGCAAGTTCATTGGTGAGACTATCAATTGTAGCACTCTGTTGTTGAATGATTTTTAATAAGTCTTTCATCGTCTTCCCCTCCTTGTTTTCTAACTTTATTATACTAAAAAGAAAGGCATCATTTCAATAGAAATCACGACTTTCTGATGAATTTATTTGGGGAGTGATAGAAAAGCCCTTCATCA
>NZ_VMLS01000111.1:0-3881 GCF_013276805.1 Streptococcus sp. 1449 | reverse complement strand
GGCAATACGTTTTCAAAGCTACTTTTTACCATAGATTTTGAGCTTTCAACACATATTACTAAGCCAAAAATGCTCTAAATTTTTGAAATTCTAACAAATTCCACTCAACTTTATCATCATATTTGACTTTCACAATATCTTTCTCAAAATAACATGGAATAAAGATAGTTTTCTTTTGAAACGGGTTCAGAAGTAACCGTATCAAGTGCTAATAATGCTTGAGTTAATTTACAAGAACCTACTCCAGTGAAATGATCCTATCACATTGCCGTGCTTGCTCCATGTTATGCGTAACAATCAAAATTGTTTTACCAAATTGATCTCTCAAAGTTCGAATCAAATCGAATGCTTTTTGAGACATTTCAGGATCTAACGATCCGGTTGGTTCATCTGCTAGGACAATATCTCCGGGCTTTAAAATAGCTCTCACAATCGCAATTCTCTGCTGTTCACCTCCCGATAATTCATTGACTTTACTATTTAACCGATTTTGTAGACCAACAAATTCTAGCGTTTCCTTGATTCTCTGCTCTTTCTCCTGTCTAGAGAAATTCGAAAAAGTCATGGCAAGCATCAGGTTATCTTTCACACTAGATGTAGAAATGAGTGCATTGGATTGAAAAAGATAGTTGATGACATTCCTTCGATAATGAACTGCTGATTGCGAATTTACCTTAGGCAAAACTTTTCCGTTGATTAGGATTTTACCACTGTCAACAGTATCCAATAGTCCAATCATATTGAGGATAGTCGATTTTCCAGAACCAGAAGGTCCTACTAAAGCTACAAATTCATTTTCCTCAATATCAAAGCTTAAGTCTTTGAAAATTTCTCTTGAACCAAATTGTTTTGATACATTTTGTACTGAAATTCTAGACATGAGATTACTCCTTAAATGATTGTATGATACTCTCTCCTTCTTTACGGAACAAACTGAAGTAAAGAAGCATTATCTGAAAAGCAAATGTAGCTAGTGTCATGACTATTCCCAACTTAGAACCCACCAAGATAGAAACGATTAGTTCCATCACAGAAAAACTAATAATGAGAGAAACCACACCAATATATCTTTTCCATGGTGAGAATCCCATAAAGTATTGAACATACAATTTTTCTTCAAATAACAAGCGGTACATTAAGACAAAACTCCAGAAAATAGCCATCATCGTAATGATGATAATCGCTATAATCGTGCCGAAAAGATAAAATGTATAACTCAGATCTTTTTGAAGACCATTGATAAAGTTCTTGACAGTTGTAAAACTCAACCGATTATCCGTTAAATCTGGAAATTCTGTTTCTAAAACGGACACTACCTGTTCCATTGTTTCCCTATCACGAATCTTCAAAAGACCATTATAGCCGCTGACAACTAAGTTTGCCGACTCCATGAAATATAGATTCTCTGGTGTTGAGACAAAAATAACTGGATTCTCACTAGTTGTACCATAAGAAATGGAATCTGACCAAGTAAATATTGGTCGAGACGGTTGGTAAACCTTGAACATAAATTTCGGATTTTCTGTGAAATTAGTTTGTAAATCTCCCGGTTTTACAGTGACACTTTCCTGTAAATAAGCCTTCATCGCCTCAAGTTCTTCTGTATTGAGCGTGTTAGGTAGAAGATAAAGTCGAGTACCATTCCTCATCTCTAGCAACTCCTCATCACTTAGGGGAATACCTAACTCTTGCAGGTAATTATAGGAGAATTTCAAATACCAAAATGGTTTTTTAGGGACATGTTGGTATGTCCCATAGACTGCATCAAGGTACTCCTGATTAAGAAATTTTCCTTGGGCAATATAGACACCTGGAAGCTCAGATATACGCTGGTAAAAGTTATACATACTACGCTCAAGGGAATTTGTAGTTCCTGCATATGTACCTACATCATCTCCCTCAACAAAGCTGGAGATAACGTACATATCTTCAACATTTTTCCACTCCCTAGATACTTTCATATTATCAATAAACTGATTCGTTGGAGCATCTAAAGAGTAACTGACTGCGATTAACAAACCAGCTACCAAGGTATAGAATAACAAGCAGGTTACCATTAAAGGCTTCATTGGTAATCGTTTATGAATTGCGGCTAATGGAGAAACCGAATAAACAATAATCGTTGGAATAATGAATATCAATAGTAGCAACAAGACTGAGAGGCTGACTCCAGCAAAAACTAGAATAAACGATGATAAACCAAAACTAGACCAGCCTGACAACAACCAACTACATAAAGAGATAATTGGAATAATGTAGATTGAAAATAGTAGAGAATTTTTGAAAAAAGCAGACCATAATTCTTTTCTATCCCATCCTAAAAGAATCAATGTTCCGAAATGTTTAAAGGATTGAAGAACACAGATTAAGAATAGAATCAGTAAAATGAAGGCATTTACTAAGATGCTGATAGCAAGTATTATTCCCCAAATTCCCTGATCAGTACTACTTCCAAAACTTTCTTTTGTCAAATCCTCAACAGAAATATCTGACATCTTTGAAAGATGCAACAGAAAGTTATCTCTTGAGACAGCATCGTGGAGACCATTGATATGGTATATCCCATTGATCGTATTAGTGTTTTGAAAAGTATAATCTAATCGTTCAATGACTACAGGTGTGCTAAATAATAAATCTGGAAGCTCGTAAAGCATATTATTTGAGCCTTTGTCAAGTCCAATAGTCATACTATTATCACTATGAGATAATAAATCTGCAAATTGTTGTTGTGAGACTACTATTTTACCCGTACTTTCAAAATCTGAAAAACCAGCAGAGCTGCCAAGGATGTCTATATAAATCCTATTTAGACCTTCTCCTGTATCACTACTTTCAGAACGTTTTGTCCATATGGACAAGTCACTCTGTTCTAAAAAATAATTAAATACATCTTGTGATTGCTCTTCTGTTAACTTCTGAAGATAAACTGTTACAGTTTCGGAATGATGATTATAACTCTGCCATGACTGTTGATACTGTAAACCTGCTAAAAAAATTGCCACCAGAGCAAGTAAGACACTCTGGATGGCAATCAAAAACAGGATTAAGTATTTCATTTTACCTAATAACATGTTTTTGTATGTCATAGGTACTTACCTACAATTCCAGTAACATTCAGCTGTAGCAGTTCCGATGAATTTAGAAACACGTGCTTCTACTCCAGGTGATTGCCAGCCTGAGAATGCCCCGTTAGCAGTTGCTGAGTGTTCGTAAACACTAGACTGAACATTTGAATAGCTCCAAAGGCCAGCAGTACGACCATAATCCCAATAAACTGCAGTACCTTTATACCAAACTGTTGCAGCTGAAACAATCGAACCACCTGCACCAGCTAAAGTCAGTGCAAGTAAAGATGTTGTAATTATTTTTTTTATGCTTTTCTTCATCGTAAAGCCCTCATTTCTTTCACTTAAAATCTAACAATAACAATGACTGCATTTAGAAATATCAACAAATCATACCCTAGTACATCGGAATCCCTTCTTTCTAATTAAAAATTAGATAAAACAGAAATACTATATAGTTAATAGTATTTTCATCATTTAATCAACTAATCAGCCTTCCCAACATCAAGACCATTGGACTTCTTTTGTGATTGCACTCGAATCTCCAATTGTCTATTCTTCTGAATAAACTGTTGGTAAGGAATTGTATTACTAAACATAAAAACACCTAGCAATGCAAATGTAACTAATTTTTTAATTCCACGTTTTTTTCTCATGCAATGAAACCCCTTTCTTTTTTATTCTAACAGATATATTTTATTTAGTCAAGTATTTTTATTTAATTTTTAACTTTTTTTTTTTATTTATTACCATAAAGAATTATTTGTTTCTTTAACTTACTATTTTGAACTAAAAATTTTATAATGAAATTAAGCA
>NZ_VMLS01000110.1:0-2629 GCF_013276805.1 Streptococcus sp. 1449 | reverse complement strand
CAACTGTCAAAGTCCCGTGCCTTTTTCTTGATACCTAAGTGAGATAGAGAAGTCAAATGAGTATCTTTTTAAAGTAATTTGAGATATAATAGTTTAGTCATACTAGGTTGAATGACTCAGTTGATGTCTAATCAATCATGCAAACCTTTGCTTGATTTTGTAGTTATGAATTGAGTGATTTTAATCGGAAAAATTTAGACTTAAAAAGGAGAACATCTAATATGTTTTATAGTGAGAAGGATGATAGAGAAAAACAATTGCGTTTTTCGATTCGGAAGGTTAGTTTTGGAGCGGCCTCGGTAGCCGTGGCGGCGCTCTATCTCTTTATGGGAAGTGGAGCGGTATCTGCTGCGGAAGCGCAGGCCATACAGTCAAATGAGGAGGTGGCAGCTGATAAGGATTCGGAAACAGAGAAAAAATCAGAGGATCAGCAGCCAACCTACGCTGCTCCTGCTGCAAAAGAACAAGGATCTGCAACCAATACTGAAGCAGGGGATAAAGGCAAGCAAGAGAGTCATCCAGAGACCAAAAAGGAAGAAGCCAACTCATCTGAAAGAAGCGAAACTACAACAAAGACTCAATCAGATGAAAACTCTGTAAGCGGGGACTCTAGCTCTCCAAAATCTACAGAGGGCAGTGAAGCTTCAAAATCTGAAGGGGAAGCTACAAGAACAGAAGAAGCAAGCAGCAAGCCAAAAATACGTAAAAGACGTGATACAGACTCTGCTCCAACGGCGACTGCAGCCGATGCAGATCTAGCTGCAAATCAGACTTATGAAGCTCCAGAGGATGATGCAGATGTAGAGAAGTTAGCAGCGAAGTTAAAAGAATTGCCTGACACAGTAGAGAATGAGAAAAAACTTAGCAACATAGACCAAGTTGGTGCTACTAAAAATATAAGTCCAGGTACAGTGAAAGAGCTTGATGAATTTGGAGGTTGGAAGGCAGTCAATGGCGGAAAATTTGGTGTTGCAAGAAAGACAAATAGAGGGGTCTTTCCTATTGAGACTGTGAATACGGTACGAACTAACTATGGTAAAGATAAGACGTGGTTGAATGAATCTTCTTTTGACCGTTCAAATGATTATGCACTATTCCTAGGGTTGGTAAGGACTCTTGCTACACAAAATGAAAAAGTAGATGATTCTAGTGCTTATACACAAGGAGCAGAAAATTCTAATAAAGGCAAGGGCTTGGCAAACTACAAGGGAATTGAAAAAACGTTTAAAAACTATTCTCTTTCGACCGGTTCTGATGTTAATATATCTTTTTATACAGGTTTTACTGGAGATATTGATGGGAATAAAGCAGGTTATCGTGTTGAGGTATTTACTAAAACTGATAATAATATGGAAATGATGAAAATTTATGATCAAAAATTCTTTCCACAAAATAGTAGTAATAATCAAAAAAAGATAGATGATGAGAAAAAAACAGTTACTCCAGTTAGTGTGGGAAATAATCAGTTTTTTGAAACTACTAGATCTCAAACTGAAAATCAGAAAGACCAATTGACTGAGAAATTAGAAGATGATTCAAATAAGAAAAAATTAGGGAATTCTCATGGAACTTTTACTAGTAAAAATATTAGTTTAGCTCCTGGTGTAACAGAATATACTGTGCGTATTAGCGCAGCGGATAATACCAAATTGGGGATGGGATTCCAAGTTCCTTGGAGGCAGTATGCTCTACCAGTTGTTGGAACAGGGTTTTCAGTTACTCAGGATACTAGGAAAGTAGCCAAGGACTTATCTAAAAAAGTTTATGATAAATTAACCGAATCAAAAGAAGAGGACACAAAATGGTCTACTCCTGAAACCAAGGCTGCTTATGAAGACAAATTGAAGAAAATTAAGGATAAGCTGGGTTCTGAAGCTAGTACTACTAGTAATTACAGAGAAGTAGTGGAAGATGCTGTAGAAAAATGGAAAGAGCTGAACGAAGGGCAGAAAATAAAAGACCAAGCCAAGGACGCAATAGCAGCTAAGCTTGCAGAGAAAGAAACAGCGATTGAAAACAATAGCAACCTAAGTCCTGCAGAAAAAGAGGCGGCTAAGAAAGAAGCTCAAGCGGAAGCGGAAAAAGCTAAGAAAGCTATTGAAGATGCTCAGACCCAAGTTGATGTTGACAGGAAGAAAGCTGAGGGAACTACAGCTATAGACAATGTGAATCCGATAGGAACAGAGAATGCAGTCACTGCCATAGCAGAAGTTGCAGCAAGGAAAATGGTTGAGATAGATGATAATGATAAATTATCAGAAGATGAGAAGAAGGCAGCCAAGGCAAAAGTAGAAGAAGCGGCTACAAAAGCAGCCCAAGCTATTAAGAAAGCTAAGGACGCTGAAAATCAAAATGAAGTTAATCGAGCCCAAGCAGATGCACTCTCTGAAGTAACTGCAATCAATCCAGTAGGAAAAGACCAAGCCAAGGACGCAATAGCAGCTAAGCTTGCAGAGAAAGAAACAGCGATTGAAAACAATAGCAACCTAAGTCCTGCAGAAAAAGAGGCGGCTAAGAAAGAAGCTCAAGCGGAAGCGGAAAAAGCTAAGAAAGCTATTGAAGATGCTCAGACCCAAGTTGATGTTGACAGGAAGAAAGCTGAGGGAACTACAGCGAAAGACAATGTGAA
>NZ_VMLS01000011.1:0-44750 GCF_013276805.1 Streptococcus sp. 1449 | reverse complement strand
GTTCTATCTGCAACCTCAAAGCAGTGCTTTGAGCTGACTTTGTCAGTTCTATCTGCAACCTCAAAGCAGTGCTTTGAGCAGCCTGCAGCTAGTTTCCTAGTTTGCTCTTTGATTTTCATTGAGTATAAAATAAGCAAATCAGCAAGAAACCCACGACAAGATAATCCTGACGCGGGTTGTAGTTTCAACAAATGTCAATTGACCTGACTAGCAATCTGTAAGAGTGCCTTTTCAACAAGGAAACCTTTTTCATAGAGTCCTGTCTTAATCTGATAGTCTGTCTCAATCAAGTAGGAAATTACTTGCTTCAAAAAGCTCAAAGAAAGTCCTCTTGAATCTCTCAGCGCAAACTTGATTTGATAGGGATTAGGATTGCGTCCGAGAAAACTTCCTAGACTACTTGCAATCTGCGCTTCTGTTTGCCCAGACTCCGCCAAAATCTTCACCTGAGTAAAAGTCCGAAATTGTCCTAGCATGACTGCAATCAGTTTGATTTCATCTTCACCTTGCAAGGTCAAATCTCTAACCAAATCGCGCGCCTGATCCATCTTTTTAGTCAGAATAAACTGAGTTAAATCAAAAATATTGTCCTGTAAGGTCTTGGGAATTGCGTTAACAATATCCTCTTCCTCGATAACAGAGTCTTCCTTATAGGACTGTAAAAAGAGGAGATTTTTCTGGATTTCGCTAAATTGAAAACCCGACTTGACGAGAAGATTTTCAAAAGAATTATTGGTAAACTGCAGACCTTCTTTCTGGCTCCACTTTTGGAAATACTGGCGTAATTCTTGTTCTTTGGCTTCTACTGCATCAAAGACCTTGGCATCACGCTTAAGTAATTTTACCAGCCGTCTTTTGCTATCCAGCTTTCCTTCCGCAAAGATCAACAACTTGGTTGTTAGTGAAGGGTTATCAAGGTATTCCTCAAACGACTTGAGTTCATCATCTGTTAAAAAGCGTTTCTTGGCTGTTGTGATATCTACAAAATGGTCTAATATCACGATTTTCTCATCCGCAAAGAAAGGAAGGCTGACTAACTCCAGTTCCACATCCTTGTAGACCACTTCTTTCATATCAAAGTAGGCAAAGTTGAGGTCAGCAGAATCATAGCCAATCTGTTTCAATACTTGACTCTTCATCACTTCAAACTGACCCTGATCTGTCCCTGTAAAAAGGCTCAGGCTAGGTAAATTTGATAAAGTCAACTTCTGACTCTCTTCAATGGCTAGCATCTTCTCTCCTTTCTTCTGATTTTTCGATTTAATTTAGTCAATATAGCGCAATTTCCCACGGAAATCTTCTAAGCTCTCGTATCCTTTTTCCGCCATGATTGCTTTTAGTTCATTGGTAATGCGGTCAAAGGCACCGACGCCTTCTTTGTGAAGGGTGGTTCCCACCTGCACCATACTCGCTCCACAGAGAATATGTTCAAAGGCATCACGACCAGTCAACACGCCACCTGTTCCAATGATTTGGATCTGGGGATTTAAGCGTTGATAAAAGGCGTGAACATTAGCTAAAGCAGTTGGTTTGATGTATTCTCCACCAATTCCACCAAAACCATTCTTAGGCCGAATAACGACAGATTCGTCTTCTATATAGAGGCCGTTTCCGATAGAGTTAACGCAGTTGACAAACTTGAGCGGATATTTGTTGAAAATAGCTGCCGCTTGGTCAAAGTGAACAATATCAAAATATGGTGGCAATTTAATTCCAAGAGGTTTGGTGAAGTAGGCAAATACTTCTGTCAAAATCCGGTCTGTTGTCTCAAAATCATAGGCAATCTGAGGTTTTTCTGGAACATTTGGACAGGAGAGGTTTAGCTCAGTCAGACCACGAAAATCACTCTCTTGGACTTTTTTCAAGATAGTATGGGTTTCCTCTGGAGACATACCGACTAGAGATAAGAAGAAAGTTCGGTTTGGCTCTTTTTCCTGTAAATCCAAAAGATAATCCAAATAGTAGTCTAAGCCCTTATTTGGCAAGCCCATAGAATTGATAGAACCAAGTGGGACATCTTGATAGCGTGGCTCAGGATTTCCCTGACGAAAGTCCAAGGTTGCTGTCTTAGTAACAAAGGTTCCTGCCGCTGAGTTTTTGACCTCTTCTAACTCCTCTATCGTCATACAAGCCACACCTGCTGCATTCATCAAGCAATTGTCAAACTCAAAACCAGCAATTTGTGTTTTCGTTGATACCATGATTCTAATCCTCCAGATTCTTTTTATTGCTAATATTATACCATAATTTTAATTCTAGGTTTACTAGATTCTGTGGTTCTATCTATTTATTCGGAAAAGAAAGTCTAGTGCAGAAGTCATGTTATGGAAACAGCTAGTGTATTGGAAGTTTGAACAAGACTTGGGTCACAGACTTTTGAATGAAATCCAAGCAACAAGGAGAAATCTCAACCATGAGTCCATTCCATGACTCTGTTGCTCTAGAAAACCTTGCAATAGTCAAGTGATAACGAATAAAACTTTGGATTGAAATATCTCCATGATTATCTATTACGAGGAGAAATCTCAACCTTTGGCATTTTTAAAGAAATACATGTAAATCTCTACTTTCGCAAAATGGATTTTCAGAACAGTATCCCAGTATAGTTAAAAACTATAAAAAAGAGAGGAAGTCCCCCTCTTAAGATTTTATTTGACTGCTTCTTTTAAAGCGTCTACCTTGTCCAAACGTTCCCATGGAAGGTCAATATCTGTACGTCCCATGTGTCCATAAGCTGCTGTTTGACGGTAAATTGGACGCTTGAGGTCCAGCATTTGGATAATTCCTGCAGGGCGAAGGTCAAAGATTTGACGGGCTGCTTTTTCAAGCTTGCTTTCAGCTACTGTTCCTGTACCGAAAGTATCGATACGAACAGAAACAGGTTGGGCAACACCGATAGCGTAGGCCAATTGAACTTCTGCCTTCTTAGCAAGACCGGCTGCAACGAAGTTCTTGGCAATATAGCGAGCTGCATATGAGGCAGAACGGTCCACCTTAGTCGCATCTTTACCAGAGAAGGCACCACCACCATGACGAGAGTAGCCACCATAAGTATCTACAATAATCTTACGACCAGTCAAACCTGAGTCCCCTTGAGGACCACCGATTACAAAACGACCTGTCGGATTGATAAAGAATTTTGTCTTATCATCGAGATAAGAAGATGGAATAACTTCTTTGATGACCTTGTCAATCACATCTTGATGGATTTGTTCATTAGTAGCCTCTGGATCATGCTGAGTAGAAATAACGACTGTATCTACACGTACCGGACGGTCATTTTCATCGTACTCAACTGTAACTTGTGATTTTGCATCTGGACGGAGATAGCTAATTTCTCCAGATTTACGAAATTCTGCCAGACGACGAACCAACTTGTGGCTGAGAGAAATTGGCAATGGCATGAGCTCTTCTGTTTCATCCACTGCAAATCCAAACATGAGCCCTTGGTCTCCAGCACCAATCAAATCAAGTGGATCTTGGTCTGCGTTCCCACGAACCTCCAAGGCTTCGTTAACACCTTGAGCAATATCTGGTGACTGCTCAACAAGTGACGGATGAACTCCCACCGTCTCAGCAGAAAATCCATATTCTGTATTGGTATAGCCAATCTCTGCAATGGTATCTCGAACCACACGGTTAATATCCACATAGGCATTTGTAGAAATTTCACCAAAAACGTGGACGGAACCAGTATAGACAGCTGTCTCAGCAGCAACGTGCGCCTCTGGATCCTCTGCTAAAATAGCATCCAAAATCGCATCTGAAATTTGGTCTGCAATCTTATCTGGATGCCCCTCAGATACAGATTCAGACGTGAATAATTTACGTTCTGACATAAAAATGTCCCCCCTTAAAAATAGTGTTATAGAGTTACAAAGTACTGGTAGGAAAACTCTTAGTGATAAATGCCTACCATCTTATCGGGACTATATAACTTTATCATTATACCATTTTTTAGCGCAATTTGCAGTCTTTAATGTGATATTTCGGTTTAGATAGTTCGTTCTCATAAAGCAAAAAGTTGGAGTTCAGTACTCCAACAATTTCTATTAAAATGTTTGGCGTTTCGCTTTACGCTCTGCACGACCGCGAGCGCGATTTTCAGCACGCTTGGTTTTGCGGCGCTTTTCATCAACCGCCCATTGAATTTTCTTCTTATAACCCGGTTTGACTTTTTTCTTTTTCTTTTTGACCAGACCAATCATTTCAATATCAAGCTTATCTTGCTTCTTCTCACGATTAGCACGACGATCACGGTCATAGGTATCTTGGAATTCTCCATCTTTGACCATCTTAGGAGTAAACTTGATTCCCAATTTCTCCAACTCACGGATATCCGAGTCATCACTTGGCTGATAAAGGGTAATGGCTGTGCCTGGTAGGCCATTTCTTCCAGTACGACCAACTCGATGAACAAAGAAGGACAAATCTTGCGGAATGGCATCATTGATGACATGGCTGACACCTTCAATGTCAATCCCACGCGCTGCCAAGTCTGTTGCGACAATGTACTCAAAATCCAGATTTTTCACCTGATTCATGATACGCTTGCGCTCACGAGGGGCAATATCCCCATGAATTTTTGCCACCTTCAAGCCTTGAGCAGTCAGGTAAGAATGCAATTCATCAGCACGCGTTTTAGTGTTAACAAAAATCATTGCCAAATACGGTTGCATCAACTGAGTCAACTGGTAAATTTGAGCATTCTTATCACGTCCCTTAGTAGAAATCAACCAATTATCAATGGTATCAGAAATGATCGTTTTGGTCTTGATTTTCTCCATAACTGGATTTGATAAGTATTTTTTCAAGAATGGTTGCAGTTTTTGCGGAATAGTCGCTGAGAAGACCATGAATTGCAAGTCTTTTGAAAGACTGCCAGCAATCTTATCAACAGTTTCCAAGAATCCCATATCCAAGGTCATGTCTGCTTCATCAACAACAAAGGTCTTGGCCTTGTGAATAGCCAAATCACCGGATTTAACCAAGTCGTAAATACGGCCTGGTGTTCCAATAACAATATGAGGCTGATTGCTTGCCAATTTCTCAACCTGACGAGCCTTATCCGTACCACCCACATAATTAACCACACGAACTTCCACGTCTGAGTGGGCAGCAATCTGACGGGCTGCTTGGTAAATTTGAGTAGCCAACTCACGACTCGGTGCAGTAATCACTGCCTGTACACTATCGCTAGCTTCATCTAATTGCTGGAAAATCGGTAACAAGAAAGTGTGAGTCTTACCTGAACCTGTTTTTGATTCTCCAACCAAATCTCTACCTGCCAAAACAATAGGAATCAATTTGTCTTGCACCTCTGTTGGAGCTGTAAATTTTAACTCCTCCAAGGCCTCTCTAATATAGTTTTTAAATTGAAATTTCGTAAATGACATAATATCCTCTATTCTATCTATCTTATCAATTATACCATATTTTATTCCATTACAGTAGTCTCACTTATTTAGGCTATTTCCAGTAGCTTCTCTAATAATAAAAAGGCTAGAATTTCATGGTTCCAACCTCTTTTCATACTCAATGAAAATCAAAGATCAAACTAGGAAACTAGCCGCAGGCTGTACTTGAGTACGGCAAGGCGACGTTGACGTGGTTTGAATTTGATTTTCGAAGAGTATCAGTTATTATTTCCAGTTTAAAATAGCACTCAAGCCATAGTGATCACTGACTTGCGGACTCTTGTTACCATCAAATACGACATGTAAATTTTCTACCTCTAACTCTTTGGTAGTAAAGACATAATCGATTCGAAGGGGTTCAGTGTTCCCTTTCCATCCATCTATTTCTGGTGGAACAGTATAGCTACCACTTTTCTCTTGAGCAACTTCAAAAGCGTCTTGTAAGCCTAATAGACTAGCTAAAATAGCTTGGTAGCCTTCCCGACCAGCTGGGTTGTTAAAATCTCCAGCGAGTAAAAGTGGCTTGTTCAATTCTTTCAAGACATCCTCAAATCGTGCCCATTCTTCTTGGAAGCCTTTATCCCACCAAGAAAGGTGGACACTTGCAACTGCAAGCTCCTTACCATCAACTACAGTTTCAGCCAAGGCAACACGGCGAGTATGATAGTCTGTTGGATCATCCACATCTGAAACCAAAATTTCTCTGGCTTCAATAGGTGTTTTAGACAAGATAGCCACACCTTCGTGGTAGCGATCATAACCGATATGGTTATAGGCCCAAGTCCAGTAGTAATTTTTCTCTTGCTCAGATAACTTTTCAACCAAGAGTCTAACATAGTGATCTTGGTGAATAGGCTCAGATGCTGGCAAAGGTTGATAAAGGTCATTGACCTCCACCTCTGGCGATGTGATCTCCTGATTGATTTCTTGGAAACAAATCAAATCATAGTCCTTTTCAAGAATATCCTCAAGCAAAATCTGGAATTTTTCCTCTGCTTCTTTTTCCATCCAACTGTGAGTATTGAGTGTTAAAAATTTCATGCTTTTCTCCCAAAATAAGAGGTTGGAATACAGCTTCCAACCTCAAGTATATTACAATTCTACTTTAGCAACTGCTGTTTTAGCTGCAAGAGAACCTGTTTTTTCTAATTTAACTGATTTAATTGCATCACCATTTGTGAAGACAACTACTGTTGAAGTTTCACGTCCTGCTGCACGGATAGCATCCAAGTCAGCTGTGACAAGAAGATCTCCTGCTGCAACTTTTTGTCCTTCAGCAACATGAACTGTAAATGGTTTACCTTCAAGACTTACTGTGTCCAAACCAATGTGAACCAATACTTCAAGACCTGCTTCAGTCACAATACCAAGAGCATGTTTTGTTGGGAAGATGCTTGATACAGTACCTGAAACTGGAGATACAATGTTTCCATTTGCAGGTTCTACTGCAAATCCATCACCCATCATTTTTTGAGCAAATACTGGATCTTTTACTTGTTCCAAAGCAATAACTTGACCGTCTGCTACTGAGTAAACTTCCTCAGTAAGACCTTTGAAGTGAACAGTGTTTTGTTGTGCTTCAGTCATTTGGCTTGGAAGAGTTTCAGGAATGATTTCACCTGAATCAAGGATATCTTGGATATCAGATTTCAATACGTCAGCTTTTGGTCCGTAGATAGCTTGAACCCCTTGTCCTTTCATGACAAGACCCATAGCTCCTTCTGCTTTCCATTGCTCTGCATTTCCTACTTTATCTGCATCTTTAACAGTTACACGAAGACGAGTCATACATGCGTCAACATCAACGATATTTGCACGTCCACCAAGAAGGTTGATGATGTTTACAGCTTGAGAGCCTGCTGCAACTTTCACTTCGCTACTAGATTCTTCTGAACCTTCAGCAGTTTCGTAGTTTCCGTTACGCCCTGGAGTTGCGTAGTTGAATTTTTGAATCATGAAGTTTGCGATAAAATACATGATTACGGCAAAGAGAACAGTTACCCAAACGAAGTTAATGATATCCATACCGATACCAGCACTGATTGCAATAGGTGTACGAGTCAAGAACTCGATTGAACCGAATGAGTGCATACGTAGGTTTACAACGTCAGCCATAGCGAAGGCAGCACCTTGAACAAGTGAGTAAACAAGATACATAGGTGTTGCAACGAACATGAACATGTATTCGATTGGTTCAGTAACCCCTGTCAAGAATGTTGCAAGAGCTGTCGCAATCATCATACCTTTGTATTTATGTTTCTTGTCAGTATCAACATTACGGTAGATAGCCACGATTACACCCATCAAGATACCGAATGACCCGATCATTTGTCCAACTTTGAAACGAGCTGGGTGAACAGTATCTAACAATTGTTGGTAGTGACTTGCATCTGTACCTTTAAGATTAACAAGGTCTGTTACCCATGCAAGCCATAGTGGGTCTTGACCAAATACTTGAGTACCTTTAGCTGCACCAGTTAAAATGTCATAAGTACCACCAAGAGCTGTGTAGTTCATTGGGATAGTCAACATGTGGTGAAGACCAAATGGCAAGAGCAAGCGTTCCAAAGTACCATACAAGAATGGTGCAAGGATTGGAGCAGTTTCTTGTGAGTTGGCAATCCAGATACCAAAGCTATTGATACCTGTTTGAACTACTGGCCAGAAAGCAGCAAGTACAATTGCAGCAATTATTGAACGAAGAATAACTACAAACGGTACAAAACGTTTTCCGTTAAAGAATGAAAGTGCATCAGGAAGCTTACGGAAGTTATAGTATTTATTGTAAGCAGTTGCTCCAATAAAACCAGAAATAATCCCTACGAATACACCCATGTTAAGTGCTGGGGCTTCCATAACACTAATGAAGTAATCAGCAACTTTGATTTGCCCACCCAATAGTGTTGAAACCATAGCATCTGGATTCTTCAACATGTCTCCTGATACACCAAAGATTGTACCAGTGATACGGTTGATTAGGATAAAGGCAAGACCTGCCGCAAACGCACCACCAGCACGTTCCTTAGCCCAGCTTCCTCCAATAGCGAGGGCAAACAAGATATGAAGGTTAACGATAACCCCCCAACCGATTTGCTCTAGGACACCACCAGTAATAACGAGTGGAGCAAAGTTAGGGTTAATCATCACGATAGACTTACCGATTGAAATCATCAAACCAGCAGCCGGCATAACCGCGATAACCACCATCAAAGCCTTACCGAATTTTTGCCAAAATTCGAAAGACAAGACATTTTTGAATGTATCTTTCATCATTCAAATCTCCTTTATTTTTATTTAGGCAAACGTTTTACGAAAACGTTTGCACCTTTTATGATTTAATTATACCACTTTAATTTTTTTTGTAAAGGCTTTTATTCAAAAAAATCCTCTTTTTTCAAAAATTTTCTAGGTGCTAAATTTCAAGTTCAAGTTAGCCATCAAGAAGTCTTCTCTGAGCGACTTCTTTATACTCTTCGAAAATCTCTTCAAACCACGTCACGTCGTCTTACCGTATATATCTGACTGACTTTCTACAACCTCAAAACAGTATTTTGAGCATTCTTTGGCGAGCTACCTAGTTTGCTCTTTGATTTTCATTGAGTATTAGAAGTCCCTTTTCTAAAATTTTTGTAGCAAAAAAGGAGATTTTACAACCTCCTCATAAAAATAATTATTTTACCTAAATCTTCAAGAATCGGCGCATGGATATTCCTGATCCCAATGAACCAATGAAAATTCCAATCACAAATAGTAGGGCAATCATCAAAGGACTAAATAAATCTGGACTAATCATGGATAGATTTTGCCCTACCAACGATTTGTTGACAGATTGGTAAACCATTTGATAAACAATAAAGACTAAAACAGATGGTGCGATAGCTCCCAATAAACCGATAAAGGCTCCTTCTAACAAGAACGGTCCACGAATATAACTGTTTTTAGCTCCGACCAAGCGCATGATTTGAATTTCGCGACTGCGGGAAATAATGGTAATACGAATGGTATTTGAAATCAAGAAAACTGCGACAAAAATTAACAAAGCAGCAATCCCTAGTCCCCAAACACGGATAAATGAAGCTAACTTGAAGAGTCTTTCTGTATTGGCACCGCCATCTTGAACCTCAGAGACACCTTCAATTTTTTTAGCATCTTCGGCTATAGTTTTTACATCATTTGGAGTGTTTGCCTCTACAATATAAGCATCATAGAGAGGATTGGCATCTCCTTCAAAGATTTTCCAGTTATCTCCCATTGTCTCGGTTAATTTTTCATATTGTTCTTCTTTACTTGAAAAGGTAACACTCTTAACCGTAGACATGTTCTTCAAAGAATCATATACCTTGTGGTAGTCATTATTTGTAACAGTTTGACCTTCTTTTTCAATTGTCTGACTGTTATCTTCCACATCCTTTCGGATATAAACTACTACACGGACGTTATTTTCAATATCTGTAGCTAGTTTCGCTGTATTGAAAATAACAGAAGCAAATATGGCCACCAAGGTCAAAGTAATCATGACTGAACTGACAGCAGCTACTGTCATCCAACCATTTCGTTTCAAACTTTTTAAGGCTTCAAATAAATGGCGAAAAAATCTACTAATCATCGTATCCATACTCTCCTTTTGATTCGTCACGAACGACACGGCCATTTTCAATGGCAATGACACGGTGGCGCAAGGTATTTACAATCTGGCTATTATGAGTCGCCATCAAAATAGTTGTCCCTTGTAGGTTAATCCGTTCCAAGAGATTCATAATTTCCCATGAATTATCAGGATCCAGGTTTCCTGTTGGTTCATCGGCTATCAATACTTTGGGATTATTTACAATGGCACGTGCAATCGCAATCCGCTGTTGCTCCCCACCTGAGAGCTCATTTGGGAAAGAACGAACCTTGTGCTTCAAGCCAACCAAGTCTAAAACTTCCATCACACGTTTTTTGATATTACGGCGATTTTCCCCAATTACTTCCATAGCGTAAGCAATATTTTCATAAACAGTTTTCTTTGGCAACAGTTTATAATCCTGGAAGACAACCCCAACACTACGACGTAGAAGCGGGACATCTTTCTTTTTAATCTTAACCAGATTAAAACCAGCAACTGATAGGCTTCCTTTATCGATTTTTACTTCACGATACAGAGAACGAATAAAGGTTGACTTCCCTGCTCCTGAAGGTCCTACGATGTAAGCAAATTCCCCTGGTTGAACACTGACCGAAACACCGCGTAGGGCAGTCGTTCCGTTGTCGTATTTTTTGACGACATCTCTCATTTCAATGATTGACATGTGACTTCCTTTCTATCTTAGCTAATTCGCCACTTGAGATAGGCATCGATAAAACCATCTAGGTCCCCATCCATAACCTTATCTACCTGAGCAACTTCAAAGCTAGTTCGGTGATCTTTTACCATAGTATAAGGTGTGAAGACATAAGAACGGATTTGGCTTCCCCATGTGATTTCCTTTTTCTCACCCTTGAGAGAATCTACCTCCGCAGCTTTCTTTTCTTGCTCCATTTGATAGAGCTTAGCCTGCAACATCTTCATGGCACGATCTCTATTTCCATACTGGGTCCGATCCACTGTTGATTGGACAACAATTCCAGTTGGAATGTGGGTTAAACGTACACCTGTTGAAACCTTATTGACGTTTTGTCCACCAGCACCACCTGAACGGAAGGTATCCATCTTGATGTCATCTTCCCGGATTTCCACTTCAATAGTATCGTCCAACTCAGGCATCACTTCTACGGATGTGAAAGATGTATGGCGACGTTTGGCAGAGTCAAATGGCGAAATTCGCACCAAACGGTGCACACCCATTTCTGACTTGAGAAGGCCATAGGCATTAGACCCTTCAAATGATAAAGTTACTGACTTGATACCAGCTTCATCCCCTGCTTGGTAATCCAATACTTCCACTTTAAAGCCTTTAGCATTGCCATAACGAGTATACATACGCAGCAACATATCACCCCAGTCCTGAGCCTCAGTACCACCAGAACCTGGATGGATTTCCAAGATGGCATTGTTGTGGTCATAAGGTTCTGACAAGAGTAGAGTCATCTCATAGCTGGTCATCATCTTATCAAGTTCTGACAACTGTTCAACCAATTCTTCATGCACCGACTCATCTTCAGCTAAAAAGTCTAATAAAATTTCGACTTCATCCTGCAACTCTTCCATCTTATGGAAGGTATTGTAAGTGTTTTTTAATTCATTTAATTCTTGCGACGTTTTTTGGGCCGCGATATTATCGTTCCAAAAATCAGGTTCTGTCATCTTGTTTTCCAAGATGGCAATCTCTTCCTCTAGACCTTCGAGGTCAAAGAGACCCCCTGAAAGAAGCTAATTTTTCACGATTTGCGTCAATTTTCTGACGGATTACTGAAATGTCCATAAATACTCCTTTTTTACATCATTTCATTATAGCATATTTTATCATTTCTTTCCATCTTTTGCTCTAATCCCTTATTACACGTAAAAAGAAGCCTTTCGGCTTCCCTTCTTACAAGACTTTTGCTGAAGTACGAGTGATTTCTTCTACTTGAATATTCTCTGATTCAAATTTTTCTTTCAAGGCTGGTAAATCAATTGATCCATCGATTTGCACTTCGATAATGACCTTACCATCCTTACGCGGAATATTGACTGTATGGGAGATATTCAAATTTTCTTCAACGATTAGAGAAACAATCTTTCCGAGAACACCAACTTCATTTTCCGTAACAAAGCGCACACGAATTCCTTCTTCACCATAACCAGCAATTTCGAGAAAGGCTTGGAAAACGTCACGGTCCGTAATAACCCCATAGACTTGATGGTTATCTACGACAGGAAGAATACCAATCTTGTTTTTCAACATCAGATAAGTTGCATCTTCTAGACTCGCATAGCCTGAAACAGTGACAACGTCACGAATCATGACATCTTTTACTTTTGTCTTATTTAGAAGATAATTCATCTCATAGATAGAAAGACTGGTTGCTTTTGATGGACTTGCTTGTGCAATGGTTCCCTCAGTCACCAAACCAACCAATTGATCATTTTCGATAACAGGCAAGCGGTGCAACCCTTGCTCTCTCATCAAATCTGCTGCATGAGATACTGTTGTATCTGGACTAATATAAACTACCTTGCGGGTCATAAAATCTTTAACTGCCATGAGACTTCTCCTTTTCTATTCTTATCCCTATTATACAATCTTTTTGTAAATCTATCAAACGCTTACATTTCTTTTTCAAAATTCAGAAAAGTATGAATAACCTAGCAAAAAGAGCTCTGAAATCGAGCTCTGTGAATGAAGGTAAGATACGTTTCATTCGATTTTTTCAATTATTAGAAATTAACCTTTTAATGTAGATGATGATTACTTCGTAATCTCCATCTGCAACCTAAACTAGTCTCCCAGACTATGCGATGTTTGCTTCGCAATCTTCATCTGCCGACTAAAACAATCCACTGGATTGTTTTAGCCACCTAGATACGCTTTTCTTACTTCTTCTGATGAGGCGAGTTCTTTTCCTGTTCCTGATAGAACGATTTTTCCTGTTTCCAATACATATCCTCGGTCAGAGATTGCGAGTGCTTTATTGGCATTTTGTTCAATCAAGAGGACAGTTGTTCCTTGCTTCTGGATATCTTGAATGATATCAAAAATCTCTTGGATAAAGATTGGGGCAAGTCCCATTGATGGTTCATCTAAAAGAAGAAGTTTTGGTGTTGACATAAGAGCGCGTCCCATGGCAAGCATTTGTTGTTCTCCCCCTGAAAGAGTAGCTGCATCTTGGTTCTTGCGCTCTTCAAGACGTGGAAAGCGTGAGAAAACTTTCTTCAAGTTAGCTTGATTTTCTTCACGATTTTTCTTTAAGAAAGCTCCCATTTCTAGATTTTCCATAACAGTCAAGCCAGGAAAGACGTGGCGTCCTTCTGGAACTTGTGAAAGACCACCTGCTACGATTTTCTGAGCTGGCATTTTTTGGATTTCTTGACCTAAAAATTCAATTTTTCCTGAACTCGGTCTAACCAAACCAGACAAGGTGCGGAGAATGGTTGTCTTACCTGCACCATTGGCACCGATAAGTGAAACTACCTCCCCTTCATTCACTTCAAAGCTTACATCACGGACTGCTTGGATCATTCCGTAATGCACAGAAAGATTATCAACTTTTAACATAGACATTAGGCTTCACCTCCTAGATAAGCTTCGATAACGCGTTTATTGGTCTTAATTTCGTCTGGAGTTCCCTGAGCAATCAAACGACCGTATTCAAGTACGTAGATGCGTTCTGTAACTTCCATGACTAGATTCATATCGTGTTCAATCAGCATGATTGTAATCTTGAATTCATCTTTGATGCGACGAATTAACTCAGTCAATTCGGCTGTTTCCTGTGGGTTCATACCTGCGGCTGGTTCATCCAAAAAGAGAATTTTAGGTTCCGTAGCAAGGGCACGAACAATTTCCAAACGACGTTGTTGTCCGTAGGCGAGGTTTTTAGCAAGCGTTTCTGCATCCCCATCTAAATCAAAGATTTTCAGCAATTCCAAGGCTTTAGCCTTTAATTCTTTTTCACTCTTGTAAAAAGCTGGTAAGCGTAAGAAACTAGCAAAAACATGTTGTTTGTGATGGTTGCCAAAAGCAATCAAAACATTATCCAAAACTGTTAAATCTTTAAAGAGACGGATATTTTGGAATGTACGTCCAAGTCCCAAAGAAGCAATCTTATAAGGTGACTTTCCATTCAAAAGGTGACCATCTAGTGTTACTGTTCCCTCACTTGGTTCATAAACACCCGTCAAGAGGTTGAAAAGGGTGGTTTTCCCAGCTCCATTTGGACCGATTAGTCCAACGAGTTCCCCTTCGTTCAATTCAAGAGTCACATCTCCAACAGCTGTTAGACCGCCAAAATGTTTGGTTAACTGTTTTACTTCAAGTAATGCCATTAGTTTTGTTCCTCCTTTTTAGATTTTTTAAAGAAACGTGATAGGCTCAATTCCCATGTTCCAAGAAGTCCACCTGGTCTGAAAATCATTACCAAGACCAAGGCCAAAGCGTAAATAATCATACGCACACTAGCAACATCTTGGAGAAGCATATTCAAAATTCCCAGGACAATAGCTGAAACGATGGCACCTGTAATGGAACCAAGGCCACCAAATACAACAATGATCAAAACGTTGATTGAGTTGATAAAAGTGTAATCTTTCGGTACAACTGAACCGATAAATCCTGCCTGAAGTGACCCTGCAATACTTGCAGTAATAGCACCAAAGACAAAGGCGATGATTTTAATTTTAGTCGTATTAACCCCAACTGACTCAGCAGCAATTTCATCCTCACGAACGGAGAGGGTTGAACGACCAATTGGACTACGCAAGAAGTTCAAGGTTGCAATGGTTGTAATCACGACAAAGAAGTAAACCATTTGCCAAGTTGTAAAGTTAGGAATCCCTAAGATACCTGCTGCACCATTTGTAAGGCTTCCACCATTGATGATAAAGATACGGATAATTTCAGAAACACCTAGAGTCGCTACCGCAAGATAGTCCCCCTTCAAGCGCAAGGTTGGAATTCCGACAAGCAAGGCAACTGCTCCTGAAAGCAAAGCCCCTACAAGCATAGCTCCAAAGAAGGCACCGTAGGTTGGTGATTTAGAACCAATAATAGCTGCTGC
Organism: Streptococcus sp. 1449; assembly: GCF_013276805.1. Classification (NCBI taxonomy): domain Bacteria; kingdom Bacillati; phylum Bacillota; class Bacilli; order Lactobacillales; family Streptococcaceae; genus Streptococcus; species Streptococcus sp. 1449. The sequence goes on along the minus strand of NZ_VMLS01000011.1, from coordinate 29,652 downwards.
GTAGGCACCAATCGCCATGAAACCAGCATGACCAAGTGAAAATTGGCCTGAAAAACCAACGATTAAGTTGAGACCAACAGCCAGAATAATATTAATTCCAATTTGTTGTAAAATCTGTACATAGAATAGATTGAGTACTCCGACTGAAACCAATACACTAATCAAGCCATAGCCAGCTAACAAAAGGAGTAACCATAGAATATTAACTTTTAAATTTTCTTTCATCGTTTACACCTTCTCTTTCACATTTTTACCAAGAATACCTGCTGGGCGGACAATCAAGATCAACAACAGGATTCCATAAACAATGGCATCACGGAAGTCTGACATTCCAAAGGCTGTCGCAAAAGTTTCCAATAAACCAATCACAAAACCACCAAGAGCCGCACCAGGAATAATTCCGATACCACCAAGTACTGCGGCAACGAAAGACTTAAGACCTGGAGTAACCCCCATCAAAGGCTCAAGAGAGTTATAATAGAGGGCAATCAGGACACCAGCTGCACCAGCAAGAGCTGAACCCAAAGCAAAGGTAAAGCTGATAGTACGGTTTACATTGATCCCCATCAATTGTGCCGCATCGCTATCTACAGATACAGCACGCATGGCTTTCCCCATCTTGGTCTTTTGGACAATGACTTGTAACAAAATCATCAAAATCAAGGAAATGGCCAAGATCATTAACTGCACATTTGTTAAGCTAATTGGTCCCAAATCATAGCGAACTGTTTGAATCGCTTGAGGGAAGGCACGAGTATTAGCACCAACCAGATAGACCATCCCATACTCCAATAGGAAAGAAACCCCAATAGCCGTAATCAAAACAGCAATACGAGTAGAGTGACGCAAAGGTCGGTAAGCAAGGAACTCAATCACGACACCAAGAATGGCTGTCGCTAGCATAGCTACAATAAGAGCTACAAAGAAATTCATTTGGAAAGAATTGATCAAGAAATAACCGATAAAGGCTCCCATCATATAAATATCACCGTGGGCGAAGTTGATGAGCTTGATAATTCCGTAAACCATGGTATATCCTAGGGCTAACAGCGCATAAACACTACCTAGAATCAAACCATTTACTAGTTGTTGGAGCATAAGATTCACTCTTTCTATTTATAATTCCGAGGGTTTCCCCTCACTTTTTGATAAGTTCTTATACTCAATGAAAATCAAAGAGCAAACTAGAAAACTAGCCGCAGGTTGCTCAAAGCACTGCTTTGAGGTTGTAGATAAGACTGACGAAGTCAGTCACATATATAATCCAAGACGACGTTGACGCAGTTTGAAGAGATTTTCGAAGAGTATTAAACATCGAAACAGGGAGTGAGTCCGAGCCTCATTCCCTATTTCAACATTTTTCTATTATGGTTTTACAACTTCTGCTGCTTCAACCTTACCATTGTTCATGGTCATCATGTAAGCAGTTTTGACTGTGTTGTGGTCTGCATCAAAGCTTGTTTGACCAGTTACACCTTCAAAATCTTTTGTTTTAGCAAGGTTATCCTTGATTTCACCAGAGTTTTTAGCACCTTTTGCTGCGTTTGCTACAAGGTGAACTGAGTCATAAGCCAAGGCTGCAAATGTTGAAGGCTCTTCATTGTACTTAGCACGGTATGCATCAAGGAAGGCTTTTGCTTTAGCTGAAACTTCTACAGTAGTTGAGAAGCCTGAGATAAAGTAAATGTTTGATGCTTTTTCAGCAGTTGCTTGTTGTACAAACTCCTCACCGTTAAATCCATCACCACCAACGATTGGTTTGTCAATTCCCATACCACGCGCTTGGTTTACAATTTTACCAGCTTCAGTGTAGTAACCAGGAACGATGATAGCATCAAAATCTTTCCCTTTCATTTTTGTAAGGGCTGCTTGGAAGTCTGTGTCACCTGCTACGAAAGTTTCATCTGCAACGATCTCACCCTTGTAGGATTCGCGGAAAGATTTAGCAATCCCTTTAGCATAGTCACTGGCATTGTCAGTGTAAAGAACAACTTTCTTAGCATTTAATTTTTCAGAAACATAGTTTGAGATAATTTTTCCTTGGAAGCTATCTTGGAAAGTTCCGATAAAGAGGTAGTCTTGACCTTTAGTCAATCCATCTTGCGTCGCACTTGGTGAGATCAATGGAACACCTGCTTTTGTAGCGTTCGCCACCGCAGCTGCAGTTGCACCAGATGTCGCAGGTCCTACGATTGCTGATACTTTAGATTGGGTTACAAGGTTAGTCGTTACTGAAGCAGCCTCTGCTGTTTCAGACTTGTTATCTTTATCGACTACTTCGATTTGTTTTCCATCGATACCACCTGCGGCATTGATTTCATCAACAGCAAGTTGGGCACCTTTTTGTTCAGATGTTCCGTAGGCTGCTACGGCACCAGTTTCCTCGAAGTTAAATCCGATTTTGATTGTCTTTTCATCTACTGAGTTACCAGCAGCGTTTGACGCTCCAGACTTCACTTCTCCACAGGCTGCAAGAAGTGCTACACTTGCAAGCGCCACAAACGATAGGGCAAATTTTTTCTTCATCTTTTTTATCTCCTTATTTCTTAAATAAATAGCATGTTAAGAATATACCGAATTATCAGAAAATTGTCAACACTTTTCTTGAACTTTTTCGATGATAACGTTTTCCTCTCGATAAAGATTGCCCACAAAGGGTGTTTCCAGCTCTTGAATATGACAAGCTCTAACTTTTTTTATAAACTTTTCCTTGCTCAAGCGCCCGACTAATTGCTCCACTTCTTGAGTTGGAACATAAAGTTGCAAGTAACGATGCTTCTTGGAATGATAGGTAATATCTCCATAATCCTGCAGTTTTTTGGCATCACGATTATAGTAAAGATAGATAATCAAGCCAGATCGATTGACTTTTTCAAACATGGTAAATCCTCTTTCTAAGAAATCTCTCCCTATTATACCAAAAAAAGCAAACCCAGTCGAGTTTGCTTTCTATCATCATTAGTTCAATGAATTGTTGGCCATGATTTCATCAATAAAGCCATATTCAAGTGTTTCTTGAGCACTCATCCAGTTATCGCGTTCTGCATCTGCATGAACTTTTTCGATTGACTGACCTGAATTTTCAGCCAAGATTTTTTCCAAGGTATGACGAGTTTTAAGCAAGTGTTCTGCAGCGATCGCCATATCGGTTTGTTGAGTACCACCACCTGTACCACCCATTGGTTGGTGAATCATATACTCTGCATTTGGAAGCATGAAACGTTTGCCTTTTGCTCCACTTGATGCGATGACAGTCCCCATAGATGCTGCCATCCCCATCACGATGGTTTGGACATCTGCCTTGATAAAGTTCATGGTATCAACGATTGCCAAACCAGCTGAAACGGAACCACCAGGTGTATTGACATAAAGGTAAATATCTTTTGTACTATCTTGGGCATCCAAGAAAAGCAATTGGGCAATAACAGAGTTAGCCATATTGTCTTCAACTGGACCTGTCAGCATAATGATGCGGTCTTTAAGAAGACGTGAGTAAATATCGTAGGAACGTTCTCCACGGCTTGTTTGTTCAATAACTACAGGAATCATTCATTTCTCCTTTTGAGTTTTAATTTTGTTGGTCAAATGACTGAAGATAAGACTATTATAATATCTTGGTCAAAAAAGGTCAAATTTTTGCTCTGCTTTCATTAGACAGAAACAAAAACCCAACCTCCTTTCGTGACTAGAAATACTTTTCCAAGTCATTCTTCTTTTCGATCTTATTTTGTACCGAACAAGCGGTCTCCAGCATCTCCAAGACCTGGAACGATATAACCGTGTTCGTTCAAGCGTTCATCCAAGGCTGCTGTAAAGATTTCTACATCTGGATGAGCTTCTTGAAGGGCTTTTACACCTTCTGGTGCTGATACAAGGCAGACAAATTTAATATTTGATGCGCCACGTTTTTTAAGTGAGTCAACGGCCAAGATTGCTGAGCCACCTGTTGCCAACATTGGATCTACTACAAAAATTTGACGTTGGTTAATGTCCTCAGGCAATTTCACCAAATACTCAACTGGTTGAAGTGTTTCTTCATCACGGTACATACCGATGTGGCCAACTTTAGCAGCTGGAACCAAGCTCAAGAGACCATCAACCATCCCGATACCTGCACGCAAGATTGGAACGATAGCCAATTTCTTACCTGCTAATTGTTTTTGAACTGTTTTTGTAATTGGTGTTTCGATTTCCACATCTTCTAGTGGAAGATCACGAAGTACTTCATACCCCATCAACATTGCAATCTCATCTACTAGCTCACGAAAAGCTTTTGTAGAAGTATCTGTACGACGCAAAATTGACAATTTGTGTTGAATCAGCGGGTGATTAATAACTTCAATTTTTCCCATTTTTGGAATTCCTTCTTTCAATTTATTCTTCTTATTATACCAAAAAACGGTTTAAAAATCTTTCTAAACCATTTATTTTTGATAATTTTTACATTAGATCAGCCTCTTTAAGAGCTTCCTGTACTGTCTCAAGTGGTAAATGGGTCAATTCTGTCCCTTTTTCTTGATAAAGGTATTGGGCGTAGTCATCCATTCGGTACTGGTTGATATAAACCACGCGCTTGCAACCGACCTGCAATAATTGTTTGGTACAGTTGAGACAAGGAAAATGGGTTACATAGGCTGTAAAACCTTTTGGAACACCACGTTCTGCACCTTGAAGGATAGCATTGACCTCAGCGTGAAGGGTGCGAACACAGTGGCCTTCGATGACCAGACATTCGTGGTCAATACAATGCTCAGTCCCTGACACCGAACCATTGTAACCAGTGGAAATAACCTTATTATCCTTTACCAGAATTGCGCCCACTTTGGCACGTTTACAAGTGGAACGATTGGCAATTAGTAGGGCTTGGGCTGCAAAATACTCATCCCAGGCCAGTCTTTTTTCAGTCATATCTCTTCTCCTTTTTCTCTATTTTTTAAAAAATGGTAACCGTAAATCCGCTATCTTTTCAGCAGGTACCTTCATGCCATCCTTGATCCATTTTAAAAGGACTGAGACGATGGCTGAACTCCAGAAGGAATGAAGATAAGAGCTGACACCTTTTGATTTTCCATGGTATTTTTCTAAAAATTCCTGCATGGCTTGGACAAAGATTTTTTCCAGATGGTAATCCAAGGCCAGTTGAATCACTCTGGCTTCCTTTCTGGCCTCTCGGAAAAGGTGAACCCAGACCAGATAAAGGTCTGTCTTTAAATCATAATGATGCAACTGTTCCATAATATTATGGACAGTTCGTTTAAAGACGCTTTCTAAAATTTCCTCTTTGGAGTCATAATTGCGGTAAAAGGCCGCACGCGAAACACCTGCACGTTTGACCAATTCAGAAATACTAATCTTGGTCAGTTCCTTTTTTTCCAAGAGTTGCAAGAGGGCTGTTTCAATGGCTTCTCTGGTTAATAAATTGGATTCTTGGTTTGATTTTCTGAGATTTTCAAGAGACTTTTCAGAGATTCTACGTTCAGACATAACATTTTCTTTCTACTTGTCACAACAGACGGATGAGGCTTTTGTTTCAAGGGTTTTCATGATATAATTGTAAAAAAAGACAGAACCTTTGTCAATGTATAACTGACAAAGATGGAGAATTTCTATGACTTGGAAGATTATTGCTGACTCTGGTTGTGATTATCGTCAACTGCCAACACCAGCTATTAACACAACCTTTGTAAGTGTCCCCTTAACCATTCAAGTAGCTGATCAGGTCTTTGTTGATGATGCCAGTCTTGATATTGACCATATGATGGAAACCATGTATGCAACCGCAGAAGCTTCAAAATCAGCTTGTCCAAGCCCAGATGATTATTTGCGAGCATTTGAAGGAGCCAAAAACATTTTCCTAGTAACCATCACTGGTACTCTTTCTGGCAGCCACAATAGTGCGCAACTGGCCAAGAATATTTATCTGGAAGACCATCCTGATACTAAGATTCATGTAATTGATAGTTTGTCTGCTGGTGGGGAAGTTGACTTGCTCGTAGAAAAATTGAATGATTTGATTGACCAGGGCTTGTCTTTTGAAGAAGTGGTTGAAGCTATCACCGCCTATCAAGAAAAAACCAAGTTGCTCTTTGTCCTAGCTAAAGTCGATAACTTGGTGAAGAACGGCCGTTTGAGCAAGCTTATCGGTACGGTCGTTGGCCTTCTAAATATCCGTATGGTTGGGGAAGCTAGTGAAACTGGAACCCTCGAATTGCTACAAAAAGCAAGAGGAGCAAAGAAGTCAGTTCAAGCAGCCTATGAAGAGTTAGTGAAAGCAGGATATGCTGGTGGCCGTATTGTCATGGCCCAACGCAATAACGAGAAATGTTGCCAACAGCTTTCAGACCGAATCCGTGAAACCTTCCCACAGGCGGATATTAAAATTCTCCCAACATCTGGTCTCTGCAGTTTCTATGCAGAAGATGGCGGTCTGCTGATGGGCTATGAAATTGATTAATTGCATTCTTGACAAGAGGTAACCATCATCTCTTGTTTTTTTGTGGTACAATAGAGCTATGAAACATTTTGATACTATTGTCATCGGTGGAGGACCTGCTGGTATGATGGCTACGATTTCCAGTAGCTTTTATGGACAGAAAACCCTCCTCATCGAAAAAAATCGGAAACTTGGAAAAAAATTAGCTGGGACTGGTGGGGGACGTTGCAATGTGACCAACAATGGTAGCTTAGACAACCTGCTAGCTGGAATTCCTGGAAACGGACGCTTTCTTTACAGTGTTTTCTCCCAGTTCGATAATCATGACATCATCAACTTTTTTACAGAAAATGGTGTTAAACTTAAGGTCGAAGACCACGGACGCGTCTTTCCAGCCAGTGACAAGTCTCGGACTATTATCGAAGCTTTGGAAAAGAAAATCACCGAACTAGGTGGTCAAGTTGCTACTCAAATAGAAATCGTTTCTGTTAAAAAAGTAGATGACCAGTTTGTCCTTAAGTCAGCGGATCAAACCTTCACTTGTGAGAAACTCATTGTCACAACAGGTGGTAAGTCTTATCCTTCGACTGGTTCGACTGGTTTTGGTCACGAGATTGCTCGCCATTTTAAGCATACCATCACCGATCTTGAGGCTGCTGAAAGTCCTTTATTAACAGATTTTCCACATAAAGCCTTACAAGGGATTTCTCTGGACGATGTGACCCTAAGTTATGGTAAGCATGTCATCACTCATGATTTACTCTTTACCCACTTTGGTTTGTCAGGTCCTGCTGCCCTACGCATGTCTAGCTTTGTCAAAGGTGGGGAGGTTCTCTCACTCGATGTTTTGCCTCAACTTTCTGAGAAGGACTTGGTTACATTTCTAGAAGAAAATCGGGAAAAATCCTTGAAAAACGCTTTAAAAACCTTGTTACCAGAACGCTTGGCCGAATTTTTTGTACAAGGATATCCTGAAAAAGTCAAACAACTGACTGAAAAGGAACGAGAACAACTTGTCCAGTCCATTAAAGAACTTAAAATTCCTGTAACTGGAAAAATGTCCCTTGCAAAGTCCTTTGTTACCAAGGGTGGAGTCAGTCTCAAGGAAATCAATCCTAAAACCCTTGAAAGTAAGCTGGTACCTGGCCTCCACTTTGCAGGCGAAGTTATGGATATAAATGCCCACACGGGTGGCTTTAACATCACTTCTGCCCTCTGTACCGGCTGGGTGGCGGGAAGTCTGCATTATGATTAAAGAACTTTTAATAGAAAAAATCGGAAGATTACTCCTCCGATTTTATTTTGCTTGAGTTTGGACATAGTGGGCAATGACATCTGATGTGTACTGGGCTGTTCCAGTACCAAATTTGTCAATATTTTCCTTAAACTCTGGGTTATAGACGTAGCCTTTACCGATATGACCGAATACTTCAATAGTACAATCAAATCCATAAGTACGAATGGCTTGCAAGAGCTTGGCTGTTTGCTCTTGGTTTTCAGTTGCTGTTACAGGCAGACCAGCTTGAAGATTTTGTGCTAAGGCTTGAAAAACTTGGTTGAAGGCAGCCGTAGCCTCGTCTTCGTGACCTTTCTGGCGCTCCAGCGCTTGGTCCATGACTTCTTGTCCATATTTCTCTACCGCCTCTTGGTGGTATTTTTGATGGTCTTGGTAGTTAAATCCAGCAAATTTCTCTTGAATGCTCATTTCTCTTTCTCCTTTTTGTTCTTGAATGGTTTTTTGCAAGGTTGAAATCAAGGTATCCAGATGTTGCCTTTCTCTAGTCAAATAGTCCAACTGTCTGATCAAGTGAGGCAACAAATCTGATCTATCTTCCTTTAACAGCTCTGCTATTTTTTCTAAAGAAAAACCTAGATATTTATAGTAAAGAATAACCTGAAGGCGTTCCAAATCCTCCTGATTATAGGTTCGATAGCCGTTTTCCGACTTTAAAGGAACTAAGAGTCCTATCTTGTCGTAGTGGTGTAGGGTCTTAACAGAGACACCTGAAAGCTGGGCAGCTTCTTTTATATGGTACATGATTTCCTCCTTACAATGATAGTATAACCCCTCCCCTTAGGTCAGAGTCAAGCGTTGTTGCGAAATTTTTTACTTTCTCATAACATGAAAATGGTTTTCTTGACAGACCTTAGAAAACATGATAGGATAGTCAAGTCTATCAATCAAAAGAAACGCTCATCTTGAGTACTTACGAGGCTATTTGCCAAGGGCAGTAGCTTTTTCTTTTGTAATACTAATTTTAGGAGTTTAACTATGTCTGAAAAATCTCAATGGGGTTCTAAACTGGGCTTTATCCTAGCATCTGCTGGTTCAGCCATCGGACTTGGAGCCGTTTGGAAATTCCCCTATATGACTGCTGCTAATGGCGGAGGTGGCTTTTTACTAGTCTTTCTCATCTCCACTATTCTAATCGGTTTTCCCCTTTTGCTTGCTGAGTTTGCCCTCGGCCGAAGTGCTGGTGTTTCAGCTATCAAAACCTTTGGAAAACTCGGCAAGAATAGTAAGTACAACTTTATCGGTTGGATTGGTGCCTTTGCCCTCTTTATCCTCTTATCTTTCTACAGTGTTATTGGGGGATGGATTCTGGTTTATCTAGGCATTGAGTTTGGAAAATTGTTCCAAATTGGTGGAACGGGTGATTATGCTCAATTATTTACTTCAATCATTTCAAATCCAGCCATTGCGCTTGGAGCTCAAGCAGCCTTTATCCTGTTGAACATCTTTATTGTATCACGTGGGGTTCAAAAAGGGATTGAAAGAGCTTCGAAAGTCATGATGCCTCTGCTCTTTATCATCTTTGTCGTCATCATCGGGCGCTCTCTCAGTTTGCCAAATGCCATGGAAGGGGTTCTTTACTTCCTCAAACCAGACTTTTCAAAACTGACTAGCGCTGGTCCCCTCTATGCTCTGGGACAATCTTTCTTTGCCCTCTCACTAGGGGTTACTGTCATGTTGACCTATGCTTCTTACTTGGACAAGAAAACCAATCTAGTCCAGTCAGGAATCTCCATCGTAGCCATGAATATCTCGATATCCATCATGGCAGGTCTAGCCATTTTCCAAGCTCGGTCCCCCTTCAATATCCAGTCTGAAGGGGGACCGAGCTTGCTCTTTATCGTCTTCCCTCAACTCTTTGACAAGATGCCTTTTGGAACCATTTTCTACGTCCTCTTCCTCTTTGCGACTGTCACTTCTTCTGTCGTGATGCTGGAAATCAATGTAGACAATATCACCAATCAGGACAACAGCAAGCGTGCTAAATGGAGTGTTATTTTAGGAATTTTGACCTTTGTCTTTGGCATTCCTTCAGCCCTATCTTACGGTGTCATGGCGGATGTTCACATTTTTGGTAAGGCCTTCTTTGACGCTATGGACTTCTTGGTTTCCAATCTCCTCATGCCATTTGGAGCTCTCTACCTTTCACTTTTTACAGGCTATATCTTTAAAAAGGCTCTTGCAATAGAGAAACTCCATCTCGATGAAAGAGCATGGAAACAAGGACTGTTCCAAGTCTCGCTCTTCCTTCTTCGTTTCGTCATTCCAATCATCATCATTGTGGTCTTCATTGCCCAATTTATGTAATCAAAAAGGACTTGAGTAGTGAACTCAGGCCCTTTCTTTTTATGGATGGCTAACAATCAATTCCAAACCTTGCCCTTCCAGAGTCCAAGCTTCAACATCACTTGGTAGGATAAAGTGGCTGCCTTTTTGAATTGGATAATTTTTCCCGTCAACAGTTAGCTGACCTTGACCAGCTAAGACACTCAATAAGCTGTAGTCAGCTGTCTTTTCAAAGTCAACTTTTCCAGTAATTTCCCACTTGTAAACTGCGAAGAAATCATTAGATACAAGGAGAGTGGAACGCAAATCATCTGCTTTAACAGTTACAGGACGGCTATTTGCTGGCTCACCAATGTTCAAGACATCGATGGATTTTTCAAAGTGAAGTTCACGCAAGTTGCCTTTGTCATCCTTGCGGTCAAAGTCATAGACGCGATAGGTGGTATCGCTAGACTGCTGGGTTTCAAGGATTAAGATACCCGCCCCGATAGCGTGCATAGTCCCGCTTGGTACATAGAAGAAATCTCCAGCCTTAACAGGGACTTTGGTCAACAAGTCATCCCAGTTCTTGTCCTCGATTTGCTGGCGGAGTTCTTCTTTTGACTTGGCATTGTGACCGTAGATAATCTCTGAACCTTCATCCGCTGCGATAATGTACCAGCATTCTGTTTTTCCGAGTTCGCCTTCATGCTCGAGTCCATAAGCATCGTCTGGGTGAACTTGGACACTGAGCCAGTCGTTGGCATCGAGGATCTTGGTCAAAAGTGGAAATACAGGTTCTGGACGATTGCCAAATAATTCACGGTGTTCCGCATACAAAGTAGCAAGATCTGTTCCCTCGTAACGACCATTGGCAACTTTAGAGACTCCATTTGGATGGGCTGAGATGGCCCAATATTCTCCGATTTTTTCACTTGGGATGTCGTAGCCAAACTCATCACGTAGCTTGGCTCCACCCCAGATTTTTTCTTGCATCACTGATTGTAAAAATAATGGTTCTGACATTTTATTCTCCTGTCTGATCTTTCTTCCTTCATTATAACAAAAAAAGAGTTCCATTTGAACTCTTTTTTAAATCTTATAAAGCAGGGAGAAGATTTTATAAAAATAGTAAACAAATGTGCTCTACTCGATGCTTGCTCCATTGCTATCAATGACATCCTTGTACCAATAGAAGGACTTCTTCTTGCTACGTTTGAGAGTCCCATTTCCTACATTATCTCGATCTACATAGATAAAGCCATAGCGCTTATTCATTTCCCCTGTGCCAGCTGAAACCGGATCGATACATCTCCAAGTCGTATAACCAAGCAAGTCAACCCCGTCTTGGTAAATGGCATCTCGCATGGCCTTGATGTGGGCCTCTAAGTAAGTAATCCGATAGTCATCTGCTACATAACCATTCTCATCCGGTTTATCCATAGCACCGAGTCCATTTTCTACGATAATACTAAACTAAAATCAAAAAGCATTATATAGTAGTAATATGAAATCAACTAAAGAAGAAATCCAAGCTATCAAAACACTTTTAAAAGACTCTAGTACAGCTAAATATCATAAACGCCTTCAAATCGTTCTATTTCGTCTGATGGGTAAATCTTATAAAGAGATTATAGAGCTTTTAGACTGTAATCAAACAACGATTTGGCCAACTGTAAAAAAATATGAGGAGTTCGGACTCGATTCTCTCCTTCAAGAAATACGTGGTGGTCGTAACCACGCATATATGACAGTTGAGGAAGAGAAAGCCTTTCTTGCCCGTCATTTGAAGGCTGCAGAGGCAGGAGAATTTGTTACAATTGATGCCTTATTTCAGGCTTATACAAAGGAGTTAGGTCCTTCCTACACACGTGATGCCTTCTATCAACTCTTGAAGCGCCATGGTTGGCGAAATATTAGGCCACATCCAGAACATCCCAAGAAAGCAGACTCTCAAACCATTGTCGAGTCTAAAAATAAAATCTCAATTCAAGAAGAAAAGAAAGCGCTTTAAAACCAGTAGGCATTTTCGTAAGATTCGCTTGATGTACCAAGATGAGGCTGGTTTCGGTAGAATCAGTAAACTGGGATCTTGTTGGGCTCCAATGGGGAGTAGGTCCACATGTCCATAGTCACTATATACGAGAATTTCGCTATTGTTATGGAGCTGTTGATGCCCATATTGGAAGATATCATGAATCAACTTCAAGATGTTATACAAGGACTGGAGAAGGAGGTGATAAAGTCCATCGTTAATCGGAGATGGACTAGAATGCTTTTTGAAAGCATATGAGTATTATATGCAATTTCTTTATAATAAAAAGACCGGATTGCTCCGATCTTTTCAATAGTTCGTATTCTCAATTTCTGTTTTAAAAATAGCTAAGGTTAACGTCAAATGACTAAGCACCTTATTTCATACGATAAAAATCAATCACTAGACCAGCAGGACCTTTAACTAATAAGGACTCTGTTCCCCAATCCGTTTCACAAATACCGTGTAAAATCTCGACACCAATCTCTTTTAAACGTTGGTAATTCTGATTTAGATCCTCAACCTCGATATGAAGAATGATTCCTGACTGAAAGTTTTCCAAAGGAACCAAATGATTTTGAGACAACATCAGACAGTGACTGCCAATCGTAAACTGAGCAAAACCATCATCAGCATAATCTGCCTTTTTATCCAATATATGCTCCAAGTCAGTACAGACTTGGGGAACATTTGAAACGATAATATCTAATTGATTTAAATTCATTTACTCTCCTCCATAAAAAGACCGGATTGCTCCGATCTTTTAAAGTTCCGCTCTATGAAAATCAAAGAATAAAGTCTACAAGTTTCATATTTGATTTTCGGCGAGAGGAATTATTTAATTGCGCGTGATTGCAACCCTTCTTCTTCCAAGAAGAGACGGAATGGTACAAGTTCTTCTGCTTCGTATTTTTCCTTGAAGGCTTTGATAGCTTCTTCTGAGTGAAGTTTTGGATCCAATTCAAGTACTTCTACTGGAAGTGGACGGTGTGGAGTAATGCGAGCATCGATCACAATAGTTTTACCTTCTTTGTTGAGTTTAACAGCTTCTGCAACAACTGCATCGATGTCTTCGATACGGTCAACTGTAAATCCTACAGCACCTTGCGCTTCAGCGATTTTCGCATAGTCAGCATTAGAGAAGTCACAACCAAACAAGTGTTTGTTTGTGTCTTCGTATTTGTCCTTGATGAAGGCATATTTACCATTTGAGAAGACAACGTTGATAACTGGAAGGTCGTATTGAACGTTTGTGATAACGTCTGGGTAGCACATGTTGAATGCACCGTCACCCATGATGTTCCATACTTGGCGATCTGGATTGTCTTTCTTAGCAGCGATACCACCAGGAAGGGCAATACCCATTGTCGCAAAGAGTGGAGATGTACGCCACATGTTCTTAGGTGTCATGTGAAGGTGACGAGTAGATGTTTGAGTAGTGTCACCTACGTCGATTGAGTAGATAGCGTCTTGATCAGCATGTTTGTTGATTGCATTGTAAACTTGATACAATTGCAATTCACCCTCAGTTTTACCTTCGAGTTTGTTCATGTAATCACGCCAGTTTTGGTTGTTCTTCACGTTTGCACGCCACCATGGAGTAGATTCAACTGGATTCACTTTGTCAAGGATTGCTTTGGCTGCTTGACCTGCATCACCAAGGATTGAAGCGTCAAGGGCGTGACGTTTACCAAGTTTGTAAGGGTCAATATCAACTTGAATGAATTTTTCAGTGTTCTTGAATGCTTCGTAAACTTCAGCAAATGGGAAGTTTGAACCAAGGAAAAGAACTGTGTCTGCTTCAAAGACCACTTCGTTGGCTGGCTTCCAACCAACACGGTAAGCAGAACCTGTCAAACCTTCATAGTTCCATTCGAAAGCTTCAAAGTTTTTACCAGTTGTGATAATTGGTGCTTTGATTTTACGTGACAATTCAGTGATCACTTCACCAGCTTTAACACCACCGTAACCAGCATAGATAACTGGACGTTCAGCATTGTTCAAGATTTCAACAGCTTTGTCGATTTCAACTTCGTTCAAAGCAGGAGCGATAAATGAACGCTCGTATGAACCTGATCCATAGTATGAGTTTTCGTCGATTTCTTGGAAACCAAAGTTTACTGGGATTTCAACAACAGCTGGACCTTTTTTAGAGACTGCAGCACGGCAAGCTTCGTCGATTACTTTTGGTAATTGCTCAGCGTAAGCTACGCGTTTGTTGTATACAGCGATACCGTTGTACATTGGGTTTTGGTTCAATTCTTGGAAAGCATCCATGTTCAATTCATTAACTGGACGTGATCCAAGGATTGCTAGGAATGGAGTGTTATCCATAGCTGCATCGTAAACACCGTTAATCAAGTGAGTCGCACCTGGACCACCTGAACCAACTGCAACCCCGATTGAGCCACCGAATTTAGCTTGCATAACCGCTGCAAGAGAACCTGTCTCTTCATGGCGAACTTGCAAGAAGCGGATATCTTTGTCTTCAGCCAAAGCGTCCATCAATGAGCTGAGTGTTCCTGATGGGATACCGTAGATTGTATCTACGCCCCATGTTTTCAATACGTTAAGCATTGCTGCAGATGCAGTAATTTTTCCTTGAGTCATAGTGATAACTCTCCTTCAATTTTTTAGACTTGGAGAATACGATTACATAGAATTGGAAACGTTCTCCAAATTTTTACTATTCCACTATATCATATTTATGTTGACTTTTCTAAAAATCTGCTCAAAACTCTCTACTTTCTATTCTAATACAGTTTTGAAAGTGCTATCATTCCTGTTTTATAACAAAGGAAACTAGTCATTACTTTTAGTCTATTTTACTAAAATTTAGCAGAAGGGAACTGGTCAGAACAGATACTGAACTAAAGGCCATGGCTAGACCTGCCAGTTCTGGGTTGAGGGCCAGTCCAACACCTGAAAAGACTCCTGCTGCTATCGGAATTCCAACGACATTGTAGATAAAGGCCCAGAAAAGATTGAGCAGAATTCTATTAAAAGTTTTCTTACTCATGTCAAAGGCACGAACCACTCCTAGGAGGTTATTGGTTGTCAACACCAAATCTGCCGACTCGATGGCGATATCTGTTCCAGCTCCCATAGCAATCCCCACATCTGCTACACTAAGGGCAGGAGCGTCATTGATACCATCCCCAACAAAGGCTACTTTGCCAGCCGCTTGTAGTTTATGGATTTCATGGGCTTTTTCTTCTGGCAAGACACCTGCAATGACCTCTTCGATTCCTATTTGATCTGCAATAGCACGCGCCACACCTGCATTGTCTCCTGTCAACATGACTGTTTTAAGGCCACGTTTTTTTAGCTGACTGATGGCTAGCTTGGCATTTTCCTTGGAAATATCTTGCAAAGCAAGCAAGCCTTTGATTTCATTGTCAACAGCCAAAAATACAACTGTCTTAGCTTCTTTTTCCAGTTCTTCGAGTTTATCTTGATACTTACTTGAAATATCCATACCATCCAGCATTTTAGCATTTCCAAGCAGAACTTGTTTTCCAGCTATTTGCCCTGAGACACCTTTTCCGTGCAAGGCTTGGAAATTTTCCACAGTATGAAGCTCAAATCCAGTTTCAGTCGCTCGCTTAACAATAGCCTCAGCCAGTGGGTGTTGAGAAGCTTCTTCCAGAGAGGCTGCCAATCCAAGCACTTCTGTCTCGTCGCCAATAATATCTGTGACCACAGGTTTCCCTTCCGTCAAAGTCCCGGTCTTATCAAAGACAAGAGTTTGAACTTTCTGGATTTCCTGTAGAACCATTCCATTTTTGAGGAGAACTCCCATCTTGGCACTGCGTCCTGTCCCTACCATAAGGGCTGTCGGTGTTGCGAGTCCCAAGGCACAAGGACAGGCGATAATCAAAACCGCCACTCCGTAGAGAAGAGAGGATACAAAGCTAGCTCCAAGTACGACCACACTATCCCTGAGCAAGACAAACCAAACCCAAAAGGTCACAATCCCTAAAATAACAACTGCTGGGACAAAAATGCCTGAAATTTTATCCGTCAAGTCCTGAATCGGCGCACGACTTGTCTGAGCTTTCTTCACAAAATCCACAATCTGAGCCAAAACAGTCTCTGAACCAACTTTTTCTGCTCTAAAAACAAGTGTTCCACTATTATTGATAGTTGAGCCAATGACAGTATCTCCAACTGTTTTATCCACTGGTAGGCTCTCACCTGTCACCATAGACTCGTCAATACTAGAGATACCTTCTACTACGACACCATCAACCGCAATCTTTTCACCGGGACGCACTCGAATCAGGTCACCTACCTTGACTTGCTCCAAGGGGACTTGAACATAGTTATCCTCACGCAAGACTTCTGCAGTTTTAGCCTGCAAATCCAGTAATTTCTCCACAGCTTGGGAAGTATTTTTCCGCATTTTCTCCTCAAAAACGGCTCCCAAAAGAACGAAGAAGAAGATAAATGCAGCACTTTCAAAGTAAACGGGGAGACCAGCGAAGAGGGCAACTAAGCTATAGCCATAGGCTACTAGGGTTCCCAGCGCAACCAAGGTATCCATGTTGGCATTGTGCTTTTTAAAACTAGCCCAAGCACTTTGGATATAAGGACCACCTGCTACTAGCATAATCGGTGTTGTGGCTAAAAAGGTGCCCCAACGCAGGACTTGGTGACTAATTCCTCCTGTCGACATCCCAATCATGAGGATCACAAGAGGCACAGTAAAGATACTAGTAATCCAAAAACGCTGGATAAGTGATAAAGATTTTCGAGTCTTCTCAACAACTGTATAACTTCCCTTTTGCATCTTCATACCACAAGAAAATTCATGTTGACCTAATTCTTGAGGGGTAAAACGAATTGTCTTCTCTTCATCCACGCCGATTGGTTCCAAGAGGCCTTCTTCTTCAAACAGAATTTCCTTATAACAGTTTGAAGGTGTCACACGGTGAAAGGTGATCTCAGCAGGAACTCCTTTTTGCAGTTGAATGTGGGCTGGATGGTAGCCTTTGTCTGCTGTGATACGGATTTTTTGAACACCATTTTCAAGACTTGCTTTTACAATTTCAGTCATATCATTCTCCTATTCTACAATCATCTTACCGTGCATCATGTTCATACCACAAGCAAAGCCAAACTCTCCAGCCTGCTCAGGCGTGATTTCCACTACATACTCTTCCCCCATTGGCAGGTTCGCATGTACACCAAAATCTGGAAAAACAATTTGATCCAGACATGGTGAAGGATCCTTGCGGTCAAAGACAATGCGGGCTGGCACTGATTTCTTGAGAATAATCAACTCAGGCGTATAGCCTCCCATGACTTCCACTCGAATCTCTTGGTATCCCTTTTTTTGCTGGGCCTTTTGTCCAGATTTTTCAGGCTTTTTGAAAAACCAAAACAAGATAAACGCGATAAGGGCAATACAAATAATGGTTACAATACTATTTAACATGACGTCTCCTTTACATACAATTACATTTTACTTCTGTCACAGCGTTTGATTTCTTCTCAGAAATCACAGCTTCCAAGTCTTCTAAGTCAGCCTGAGTAAAATCACATTCAGTAATCAAATCAGCCAACAAGTTCTTAATCCTACGGGAACAAACCTTGTCCTTGATATCTTGGACAAGTAAATCCCGACTTTGATCCAAAGTTAAAAGGGCTGAATAGACAAAGGACTTGCCTTCTTTTTTCCGAGTCAAACACTCTTTCTCAACCAGACGAGCCAAAAGAGTTTGAATGGTTGACTTGGACCATTCGAACCGCTCCGCCAGAACCCTGATCAAATCCGTACTGGTCTGCTCCCCCTGCATCCAAATAATCTTCATGACCTGCCATTCTGCATCTGAAATCTGCATCATCACACCTCCAAAATCTACATTTGTCAATTATGTTTCTTAGTATACTCCTAAAGTCTACATTTGTCAATTATGAAATCAATATTTTATTTGAAAAATAGGATTTTAATCATTTGAAAAACGATTTGCAGTCAAATATTACTATATAAACAATAAAAATATGCTATACTAAAGAAAAAAGAAAACAACCACTAGGGGTGCGTAAAGCTGAGATTAACGACTGTTAGACCCTTTGACTCAATCTAGGTAATGCTAGCTGATGGAAGTGGAAATGATAATGGGGACTAGCAGTCTTCTATTGCCTTCCTGAAACAGATTAGCTTGTTCTTAAGAATACAAACTTCAGTTGGTTGGGAGGTTTTAGATGACTTATTTACCCGTTGCTTTGACCATTGCAGGTACTGACCCTAGTGGTGGTGCTGGCATTATGGCTGACTTAAAGTCGTTCCAAGCTAGAGATGTCTATGGAATGGCTGTTGTAACCAGTCTTGTCGCTCAAAATACCAGAGGTGTTCAATTGATCGAGCACGTTTCTCCTCAAATGTTGAAAGCCCAATTGGACAGTGTCTTTTCTGATATTCCACCTCAGGCTGTAAAAACTGGGATGTTGGCAACTACCGAAATCATGGAAATCATCCAGCCCTATCTTAAAAAGCTGGATTGTCCCTATGTTTTAGATCCAGTTATGGTAGCGACTAGCGGAGATGCCTTGATCGACTCAGTTGCTAGAGACTATCTCAAAACAAACCTGCTTCCCCTTGCAACCATTATCACGCCCAATCTTCCTGAGGCAGAAGAGATTGTTGGTTTTTCAATCCATGACCCCGAAGACATGCAGCGTGCTGGTCGCCTGATTTTAAAAGAATTTGGTCCTCAGTCCGTTGTTATTAAAGGCGGGCATCTCGAAGGCGGTGCCAAGGATTTCCTCTTTACCAAGGATGATCAATTTGTCTGGGAAAGCCCACGAATTCAAACCTGTCACACCCATGGTACTGGATGTACCTTTGCTGCAGTGATTACGGCTGAACTAGCCAAGGGCAAGAGCCTTTACCAGGCAGTTGATAAGGCCAAGGCCTTTATCACAAAAGCCATCCAAGACGCCCCTCAACTCGGTCATGGTTCTGGCCCAGTCAACCATACAAGCTTTAAAGATTAAAAAAACTCTCTAGTTCCCACTTTAAGGGAATTAGAGAGTTTTTATACTCTTCGAAAATCTCTTCAAACTACGTCAGCTTCCATCTGCAACCTCAAAACACTGTTTTGAGCTGACTTCGTCAGTCTTATCTAAAACCTCAAGGCAGGGCTTGGGGCAAGCTGCGGCTAGCTTTCTAGTTTGCTCTTTGATTTTCATTGAGTATTAGTTAGGAAATAATGTCATGCAACTTTGTTAAAAAGGCTTGCGTTTTTGCCTCAATATCTTCTGCTTGCATCAAATCACGCACTACAGCTACACCAGCTATACCCGTGCCCATAAGCTGATCAATATTCTCTGATGTCAAGCCGCCAATAGCAACTACTGGAATGGCGACCGTTTGACAAATTGTTTTCAAGGTTGAAATCAGGGTGATAGGTGCATTTTCCTTGGTGGTAGTTGGGAAAATGGCTCCTGTCCCCAAGTAATCTGCACCTGATGTTTCTGCTTCCAGAGCTCTTTTAACCGTTTTAGCGGTGACACCTAGGATTTTATCAGGTCCCAAGACTTGTCGGGCAACCGAAACGGGTAATTCATCATCTCCGATATGCAGACCTGCTGCATCAACCGCAAGACAAACATCCAACCGATCATCGATTATCAAGGGTACCTGATAAGCATCTGTTATTTCCTTGACTTGTTTTGCCAGCTGATAATATTGATTGGTTGTGAGATTTTTTTCTCGCAATTGGACTATGGTAACCCCTGAACGGCAGGCCGTCTCAACTTTTGCAAGAAAGCTTTCCACGGAATCTTGATAACGATTGGTTACCAGATATAGTCTAAGTGCTTCTCTATTCATAAACCTCTCCTTTGATGGCATCTAGCCAATTTTCATCTCTTTTGAGGAGCGAAAGCTGATTGAGTACTTGGTAACGAAATTCTTCCGATCCCATTCCTTGAACAACTATTTTCTCAGCAGCGATATTGAGATAAGAGACTGCTAAGCAAGAAGCTTCAAAACCAGTCTTTCCTTGGCTGAGAAAAACAGCTGTTAAGGCTCCAACCAAGTCTCCTGTCCCTGTTATCCAGTCTAACTCTACACAGCCATTCTCCAATACAGCAACCTGATTCTTCGAAACGATAAGGTCCTTGGGGCCAGTGACTAAGAATGACATACCAGGATAGGTCTGACACCAGTCTTTCAAGACTTGAAGCAAATCCTCCGTTTCTTGATCTTTAGCACTCGCATCGACCCCAACGCCGTGGTGTTTTAAGCCAACAAGACTTCGAATTTCTGACATGTTTCCTTTAAGGACCGTTGGGCTATAGTCTAAGAGGTCTTTAACTAAGCTCTTACGAATGGAGGAAGCCGTTACGCCAACCGCATCTACTACCATTGGAAGAGAAACTTGAGCTGCATACGAGGCTGCCATGCGGATTGCTTTTTCCTTCTCAGCTGACAAATGCCCCAAATTGATGAAGAGAGCCTGACTTTGCTTAGTAAAATCAAGAACCTCACGGGGATCATCTGCCATGACAGGTTTGCATCCCAGAGCCAAAATCCCATTTGCCAGCATCTCACAAGAAATCTCATTGGTCATACAGTGAATAAGAGAACTCGTTTCCAGAGGAAAAGGATTTATCAATTCCTGCATCATTCTATCCTTTCACCAAAGAAATATCCCTGCACTTTTTTAAAGAATTCCTGCTTGATTAAAAATCGAAAAGCAATAAAGGAAATCGCTGTACCAATCAAGGTTGCTCCGAAAAATCGAGGAGTGTAGATAAACCAGCTAAGCTTAGCAGCCGATCCTGTAAAGAGTACCATAACAGGATAGGAAACAATAGAACCAATAATACCTGTTCCCACAATCTCTCCTAGAGCGGAATAATGAAATTTTCGACCATACTTATAAAAGAGACCTGCCAGGAGGGCTCCAAAAGTTGCTCCTGTAAGAGCTAAAGGTGGAATCCCTTGAGTTGTCATACGGATAAAAGCTGTCACTGTAGCCATAGCCAAGGCATAAACAGGTCCCATCATGATTCCTGCTAGAATATTGACTACACTGGACATCGGTGCCATTCCCTCAATCCGAAAGATAGGTGTAAGGACTACATCAAGGGCAATCATCATAGATAAAATGGTTAATTTGTGAACTTGTAATTGGTGCTTTCTCATGTTTATTATTCTCCTTTTTCTAAAGACTGTAAATCGCTCTTCCATGTCTGGTGTTGGTAGGCCATTTCCCAAAACTTGGCTTCCATATGAACACTGATGTGGAAGGCATCTAGCATTTTTTTCCTGTCTGTCTCGTCACTTTCTCGATAGAGTTGATTGACCAGCGCTCCCTCCTCTCTGATCTGCTGCTCTAACTCATCCGTAATATAAGTTTCAATCCATTGTTGGTAGAGAGGATTTGGTGATGGTTTAAGATTAAGTGATTTGCCTATATCATGGTATAACCAAGGACAAGGCAGCAAACTTGCAAAGGCAATGGCTAAGTTCGGCTCTGCAAATTGCCTATAAATATGTGAAATGTAATGATAACAGGTTGGAGCGATTGGATGTTGCTCCATTTCCTGGTCGCTGATTGCCAATTCCTTGAAAAATTGTTGGCGGATGAATAACTCACCCTCCACTAAACCCTGAGCATTTTGTTTCAAGAGCCTTTTCATCTCTTGGTTTGAAGTCTTATCAGCCAAAAGGTGATAGATTTCCGAGAAGGCCTTCAGATAGTAGGCATCCTGAATCAGGTAATAGCGGAAAATGGCAGGTTCTAAATTTCCCTCTTGTAATTGTAAAATAAAGGGATGATGAAAGGAAGCCTGCCAAGCTTCCTTGGATAATTCCATCGCAATATCTGTAAATTCCATAATAACTCCTTTATAAAAATAGACTGGTTTGAAGCAATAAAAAGAAAAGCAGGTAGATTAATTTTGTTTTTTTAGGAATATAAAAAGTCCGATAGTTATTCTTCAACTGTGCATGTTCGTCATATCCATGCGCCGATAGAGCTCTCAGGTAAAGATGGCGCCACCTAAAGACCGTCATCAAAACCTTACTGTAAATCAAGGGCGACCAAAAATGTAGTTCTTGACCGCGTAATAGGCAAGCTTCTTTGAGGGATTTGATTTCTTTCTGGATAAGGGGAAAGGAATTGAATACCACAATCAAGGCATAGGCCCATGACCGTGATAGCCCCTTTTGAGCCAAGTACAAGAGAAGCTCTTTTAGGGAAATAGAAGAAATAAAGACAAGGCCAATACAAACGGTCACAAAGGCCCTCGTTCCAAGCATGACTGCCTGTGAAGCATCTCCGTGTAACTGAACTGCCCAGTAGTTGGCAAAAGATGGTAAAATGGCAAGTATGATCATCCAAGCTAACATTTTAAATCGACGGTAATAGAGCATAAAGAGAATACAAAATGCGACTACCGAAAGATTAAGAGCAATCGAAGGAATGAAAGATGTTTCCAAGGATAAAATCAGCAAGAAGAGACTGATAATCGGTGTCTGGGTTGCTACTTTGACCATACTATCTCACCTCCCCTTGAGCATTGCTACTCTGAGATGTGAGTGGTTTGGTAATTGTCACTGCTTTCACATGACTGAGACCCTGACTAGTCATCTCAATCCAATAATCAACCACAGAGATCAGAGGATCTAAACGATGGCTAATGATCAGAAAACTTCTTCCTTGATTTCTCTCCTCCACAATCCACTGACAAAAATAATGGCAAGCTCTATCATCCAAACCAGCAAAAGGTTCATCTAGCAAAATCACGGAAGCCTTACTGGTCAAGATGGTCAAGAGCTGAAGAATCTTTTGCTGGCCACCACTTAATTGATAAGGACTCTTATCGAGTGCCTGCTCCAGATCAAAATATCGTAAAGCTTGGAAAATTCGTTGATTTCTTTCAGAATCAGGTCCATCTAATTGAAGTTCTTCTCGCAGACTGACTCGGATAAACTGTTTCTCAGCTTCCTGAACAACACCCGTCAGGTCACGGTACAAACTCTTTTTCTTTTTCAGAACCGTCCCCTTCCAGGTAATGCGCCCCTTATACTTTTGAAATTGAAGAATAGAGCGAAAGAAGGTTGATTTCCCGACACCATTGTCACCCAGGATACAGGAAATCCCTTGATAGAATGTGAAATCAGCAATTGAAAAGAGGGGGCGATTACCAAGCTCACCAGTCACACGGTTCATATGGAATAGTTCCGGGCTAGAAGCAACTTCCTTTGAAGCAACCTGTGTCATCTCAGAAATAGGGATTTGATTTATTTCCCTTAGTTTTCCGTCTCTTAGCTCCACCATATGGTCGATATAGGCTTTATAGTCAGATAAATCATGGTCGCACAGGATGACTGTCTTCCCATCAAGAGCCAACTCTTTTAGAATCTCCAATATCTCGATTCTGCTCTTACGGTCAATGGAAGCGAAGGGCTCATCCAAGAGATAGACCCTAGGATTCATGGCAAAAATGACAGCCAGCGCTGCTTTTTGCTTTTCCCCACCTGATAGGTGATGAATGGGACGGTGTAAGATTGCCTCGCAACGACATTGCTGGACAACCTCTGCTATTTTAGAATCAATTTCCTGAAGGTGATAGCCGATATTCTCCAAGGTGAAAATCAGCTCCTCAAACAAGTTCTCCATGGTAAATTGATGATTGGGATTTTGCAAGAGAATACCAACCGTCTGGACACGTTCGATGATAGAAAGCTGACTGACTTCGCTCCCATCTATCAGTACTTGACCGCTATAGGGAAGAGAACTAACTTGGGCAATAACTTGAAAGAGGCTGGATTTTCCAGAACCACTGCTCCCAACCAACAAGGTAAAGGCTTGCCCATAAAAAGTAAAATCAATCGGTTCCGAAAAAATTGGGGACTGAATCTCCCGTAATTCCAGACCCATCTATGCTTTTCCTCCAGTTGCAAACTGATGATAGAGTTTGACAATGGCACGAACCAAGATGGTACAGAAGAAATAAACAGAAATAAAACGTACCACAAGTAAGGAAAGGACAAACGGAAGGGAAAAGGCGTAGTAACCTAACTTAATGTATTCATAGACAAAGCTAACAAGCGTAATCCCAATACTATTAGCAGTTAGAGAGAGCCAACTTCCATAGCGATTCTTAGTTACGATAAAACCAAATTCACTTCCCAAACCTTGAACCAAGCCAGACAAAAGAGCTCCTAGACCAAATTGGCTACCATAAAGGACTTCAGCAAGCGCAGCTAGCACTTCTCCAATCGTTGCACTTCCGACTCTCGGAACAAAGATGGCAGCAATGGGCGCAGCCATACACCAGAGACCGAAGAGGATTTCATTGGCAAAGGCCTGCAAACCAAGAGGTGTTAAGAGTAGACTGAGAATATTATACACATATCCTGAACCAACGAAAACCCCACCAAAAAAGATAGACAAGAAAGCAAGCAAGATAACATCTTTTAACTGCCATTTTTTCAACATAAAAAACTCCTTTTTTAAAGAAAAGTGGGGCACTCAAGAAGACCGACCTAAATACTTTGTATAGCAGATTGAATTTAGAACAGTACACAAGAATGCTAAAATATTTCTAGAAATTAATTTGAATTTTCTAATTGATTTGTTCGCATCTTATTTCAATCTACTATATCATCTTCATCCAGTTTCGTAAAAGAAAAAACTCTAATTACAGATACGAATTAGAGTTCAGCTTACAAGATTAGACAGTTCTTTTCGACATACGAAAAAAACATTTCACATTTCCCTTCGCCAGTCTTAACTGTATCAGGTTCAATGGGTATCATCTCAGCCTAAAGCACCCCAAATGCCTTTATTATTTAATTATGTGATTATTATAACACACATTTTATACTAGTTCAAGAAATTAAACTGGAAATACAGCCTTGCACTCACAAAGACAGCAGATCTTTCTTGGGTTAGATAGATACCTATTGTTCACTCATTTCCCGAACAGTTTTTTCTATATTTTTTGCATACGATATTGCCGAAATGATTGAAACGCCATCCATATTGGCCTTTATAATGTCTTTAATATGTTTCGTTTGTATCCCACCAATTGCAACTAAAGGCATTTGTGGCAATAGTTTTCTCATCAATTCAAGACCTTCATAACCTATAGCACCACCAGCATCATCTTTTGACTGGGTATCAAATACAGGCCCAACACCTACATAATCTACATATTCAACTTTTGATTGTTGAAATTCTTCTTCGTTTCTTATAGAAAGACCAATTATTTTATCTGGCATCAATTTTCTAATTTCATCAACACCAATATCATCTTGACCTACATGTACGCCATCGGCGTCAATTTCCATTGCTAAATCTATATCGTCATTAACGATAAATGGAACATTGTATTTTTTACAAAGTTCTTTAATTTGGATAGCTAGCTCAAGTTTTTCTAAGCCTTCTAAAGCACCCTCACCTTTTTCTCGAAATTGAAATAAGGTTATACCACCTTTTAAGGCTTCCTCAACGACTGTATATAGATTTTTTCCTTGGCAAGTAGTCGTTCCACAAATAAAATATAGTTTTAGTAATTCTTTATGAAACATCTTACTTCACTCTTTTGAATTCCTTTACATCTTCATCTGTAATCTCGTATAAGGCATTTATAAATTCAACTTTAAATGTCCCAGGAAGATGTCCATTTGGACGTTTTTCTGCCATTTCTCCAGCGATATTGTAAACTAACATTGCTGTTTCTAATGATTTCAATTCTTGACCTTTTTCTAGTCCGATAAAGCTTGCTACTACAGCTCCTAATAAGCATCCTGTCCCAATGACTTTTGGCATCATGGCACTACCATTATGAATCGTTACCACTTCTCCATTAACAGCAATCGCATCAACTTCTCCAGTCACTACTATTGGAATATGAAACTTAGCGTTGGCTGCTAGAGCAATCTCATCAATATTATCCACACCAGCACTATCTACTCCTTTAGATACCACATTTATCCCTACTAAAGAAGCAATCTCGCCAGCATTCCCCCTAATCGCAGCTAGTTTGTAATTGTTGATTAGATCATCTGCTACTTTTTTTCTATATTCTCCTGCTCCACAGGCTACAGGATCTAAAACTGCTGGGACATTATATTTCTCTGCAATTTTCAGAGCAGCTTGGTATAATTTCCAATTATCATCCGTTAAAGTCCCAATGTTAATCAATAATCCTCCAGCATATTTTAATAGATCTTCTAAGTCTGCTGGGTACTCGCTCATAGCTGGTGATGCACCTAGTGCTACTAATCCATTTGCTGTGAAATTTTTTACCACATCATTGGTGATGCAAATGACCAATGGTGCTTTTTCTTTTAATAATTTTAAACTTGTCATATTGAATTCCTTCCTTTTCACTTTATACGATCTACTGATTTCGGTTTATCTCTATCTTTCGTTAAGAAATTTTTCAGTTACATTGAATGATTTATACTCAATGAAAATCAAAGAACAAACTAGGAAGCTAACCGCAGGTTGCTCAAAGCACTGCTTTGAGGTTGCAGATAGAACACCATACCTACGGCAAGGTGAAGCTGACGTGGTTTGAAGAGATTTTCGAAGAGTATTAACTCATCAAATTTGTAAATATCATGAACCTTCTCTAGGCATCATAACCAATATCAAAAAAGGCTAATTCTAAAGCGACCGCTTGATTCCAGCGTTGCTGAAGTTCTGTCAAATCTTCTCGACCTTTTCCGACACGATTGAGTTCGTCAACCAGAAATTGAACCCACTCTGCAAAGAAAGGACCTCTGTGGAGATTGATCCATTCCGAATGAATATAGGCTTCAGGAAGAGCCAAAGCTTTAGAACCCCAGTCTAAATAGAGTCCTTCTGCAATGACTAGCATGACCAAAAGATGGGCATAATCTGATGAAGCCACTGCCGAGTACATTAGATCCTGAAAGGCTTTTGTTACAGGGTGCAAGCTCACTTCTAGATAGTCATTCTCAGATACGTTTAACTCTTTGAAAGCCTTTTGGAAATAGCCATCTTCATCTGCTTCAAGAAAGCCTAGTTGTTTGGCAAAACGAAGCTTGGATTCAAGCTGGTCTGCGTGGGCTACGCAGGAACCCAACATGGATAAGAAGGCATCAAAGAAGTGATAATCTTGAATCAGGTAGTCTTTTAAGGCCTTATTCTCAATTGTCCCTGCAAAAAGTTCCTTAACAAAACGATGATTGATTGCAGCCTGCCAATCCTTCTGACTGCTTTTTAATAATTCTCCAACAGTCAAACCTGGCTGAAATGTATAAACCTGTGTTTCCATATTTACTTCTCCTCTCTTTACTTGTTAGTAATTAATAAAACACCAAGAAATACCAAGTAAAATCGTAATTCCACTTGATCCTTTTAAAGAACATCGAGGGCATTTGCAGAGAGCTACCTAAACAAGCCTACCCAGTTTTATATAAACAAAAAAACTCCAATTACAATCAAGAATTAGAGTTGACTTACAAGATTAGACCGTTCATTTCACCATACGAAAAAAACTGTTCACATTTCCCTTCGCCAGTCTTAACTGTATCAGGTTCAATGGGTATCATCTCAGCCTAAAGCACCCCAAATGTCTTTATTATTTAATTACTAGACCATTATAACAGAAATTGAAAGCCCTAGCAAGATATTTGACCGAAAAATATCTTTATATAGTTTTTGATAGCGATTTATTCTTCCAATACACGAAGAAAAACCTCCACATTCAGTGGAGGCAATCTCTTTTATCAATACAATTTTAAGTCACGAGGGTCAACTGGGAAGGTTGGGTTGTATGGGTTGTGACGAAGTTTGAAGTGTTTGACATCTTCAATGGTCTGAGTTCCAGACAATTGCATAACTGTCTTCAATTCCGCATTCAAGTGTTCAAAGACTTGACGCACACCAACACTACCACCAAGAGCCAAACCATAAATAGCAGGGCGACCAATAGCTACCAAGTCTGCTCCTGAAGCCAAGGCTTTAAAGACGTGTTGACCACGACGAACACCAGAGTCAAAGACAATTGGCACACGTCTATCAACTGCTTCTGCCACTTCTTGAAGCGAGTCAAAAGCAGCTGGTCCACCGTCGATTTGACGACCACCGTGGTTGGTGACCCAGATACCAGAAGCTCCCGCAGCAAGCGAACGCTCAACGTCCTCACGGCATTGTGGTCCCTTGACATACACAGGAAGACCAGAGTATTCAGCGATAAATTCTACATCGCGTGGAGACAAGCGTTGTTTAGCTGATTTGTAAACAAAGTCCATTGATTTACCAGCACCTTCTGGCAGGTATTCTTCAACAATCGGCATGCCAACTGGGAAGACAAACCCATTACGCTTATCAACCTCACGATTACCCCCTACAGTAGCATCTGCCGTCAAGACAATCGCTTTATAACCTTCAGCCTTCACACGGTCCATGATGTGGCGGTTGATACCGTCATCCTTACTAAAGTAAAATTGGAACCAATGAGGTGTCCCTTGAAGGGCTTCAGAAATCTCTGGAAGGTCAACAGTAGAGTAAGAACTAGTTGTATAAAGAGAACCAAACTCATGCACACCACGCGCAGTCGCCACTTCACCTTGTTCATTTGCCAATTTATGAGCCGCAACAGGCGCCATAATGATTGGTGAAGACAATTTTTCACCTGCAAATTCAATCTCTGTACTTGGATTTTCTACATTGCAAAGTGTATGAGGCACGATGAGCTTGTGGTTAAAGGCACGGATGTTTTCACGTAAAGTGAATGTATCTTCCGCCCCACTGGCGATATAGCCAAAGGCTGCTTTAGGAATCACTTGTTGCGCCATTGGCTCCAAATCATAGGTATTGATGAAATCTACATGACCTTCTGCATTGCTTGTTTTGTATGACATAAACTGTCCTCCTTGATTAAGTAAGCGTTTGCTTTTTACTATACATCTATAATAACTCTTTTTTCAATCATTTTCAAGAGTTTTGCTTAAAAACCACCTTATTTTTTCATACAATATACTATCCCTACTTTCCTTAAACTCTAAACTTTAGTCTATATTAAGCGAATCGTTGAGATTTTTTACTTCCAGGCATTTGAACTACTTTTTTATTTGCTAATTCTATCTACTAATACTATAAAAAAACAAGTGAATAAGACACCAGAACATCCTCTAATAGGGTCTATGGACTTATATCAGTCATTTAGTTTTAAAAAGCGTTCCAACTTTTTCAAGATAGCCCAAGCTTGCTCAATAGGATTCAAATCTGGTGAATAAGGCGGTAGAGGTAAGAAAAAGTGTTTATCTTGGATGCAGAGTTCATCCAAAATGTTCTTGGGATAAAAACTAGCATTGTCCATGATAATAACATGAGGTGTCTTCAAAGCAGGCAGGAGTTGCGTTTTGAACCACTCCACAAAGAAATCGCTTGTCATGCTGTTCTTGTAAATCATGGGAGCTATAAACTCTCTGTCTACTTGTCCTGCAACAATTGAAGTTCGCTCAAAACGACGTCCGCTAATCTTTTCATAGACTTTCTCCCCTCTAGGAGCCCCTGCATAAGGACGATAGAGATAGCGGTCGATTCCTGTTTCATCAATATATACGATTGGTAAATCGTTTAGGTTATCCAAAATATCAAGAAACTCAGATACTTTCTC
>NZ_VMLS01000109.1:0-7536 GCF_013276805.1 Streptococcus sp. 1449 | reverse complement strand
CAAAGATGGGATTATAGCATACTATTCTAAATTTCTCAATCTACTATAGAATCAAGAAATCTATCACCTTCTGTAAATACCCTCCATTATCACATAAACAGGTAAACTTTTCAATTAATGACTGCGCTTTTCAATCACGATAGAGGTACTTGCTTGCTTCTTTGATACTAAGTTCAGCCATTCTTTCCTTGTTTTTCTCAATAAAGCATGTTACCCAAGTTGGATTCGTTTTGGAGTAGTCTCGCAGAGTCCAGCCAATGGCTTTATTGGTAAAAAATTCTGTTTGGTTCAAGTTATGAAGGAGAATCTTTTCCATTAATTGAGTATTGGTCTTCTCTTTTCTTAATAACTGGTGGTCAATAGCGACGCGTCTCAACCAGATATTGTCTGACAGGCTCCATTGGAGGGTTATTTTTTCCAGTTCCTGCTTCTCATACACCAAACTCCCTACTACTCGATCTAGGATATCCACCGTATCCCACCAAGACTTGGTAACAACCAACTGCTCTAGCTTAGGCAAATCGCTGTCCTTTAAATAAGACTGCATTGCTTTCAAATAGTTAGCAGCCACATACTGGTATTCTCTAGATTCTTTTTCCCAGCAAGTATCTGCAAAATCCCAATCGATAATCTTTGTTTTTTCGCTTCTGGAAAATATTTTTATAGAGTTTATTTCTTTCAGGCACCGCAATACCTAGAAAAGAAAATTGATGGCGCATATGGGCTTCCATGGGTCTTGCTTTTTAGAGTCTTTTGCTGCTTCTAGCTCCTCAAGTAAATCTGCTAAACTCATCTAAAACTCCTCATGCCCCACCAAGTGGTGCTGAAAGGCATAGACCGCTGCCTGGGTGCGATCGCTGACCTCAAGTTTGGCAAGGATATTGGACACATGGGTCTTGACCGTCTTAAGAGAGATAAAAAGTTCATCAGCGATGCGCTGATTTTCGTAACCCTTGGCAATCAGTTGGAGAACATCTCGCTCACGCGCAGTTAGGTCCTCATGAAGTTCCATGTGATTTCGGTGATATTCGACCTTCTTGCTGACCTCTTGCTCAATGGCCAGCTCCCCAGCAGCCACCTTACGGACGGCATGGAGTAGTTCGTCGGCACTAGAAGTCTTGAGCATATAGCCCCTAGCACCAGCATTTAAGACAGGCATGATTTTTTCATTGTCCAAGTACGAAGTTACAATCAAAATCTTGGCTTCAGGCCATTCTTTAAGGATAGCCAAGGTCGCGTCAATTCCATTCATCTCAGGCATGACAATATCCATGACAATAACATCTGGACGCAATTCCAATGCCAAGTCAATACCTTGAGACCCATTTGCAGCCTCGCCCACAACTTCTACATCGTCTTGGAGGTCAAAGTAGCTTTTCAAGCCCAATCGGACCATTTCATGGTCATCTACCAGTAAAATTTTCATCTTTACTCCTTTATCATTCCTTATCGAGCAGGGGAATACGAATATCAACTGCCAGTCCTTGCTTGGGAGCTGTCAATAACTGAACCGTCCCTGCCATATCTTCAACCCGCTCCTTGATATTGCGTAGTCCATAACTCAGGTCGTCTAAACTCCCTAACTGGAAACCAATCCCATTGTCCACCACCTTCAGCTGCAATTCAACATCTGTCTGATAGAGATAGACATCCAGACAAGATGCCTGGGCATGGCGAAGGGTATTGCTGATCAACTCTTGCAGAATACGGAAGATATGCTCCTCGATTTTTTTAGGCAATTTCGTCACATTTTGCTTGAAACTAACCTTGAGATCACTCTTATCCTCAAGCTCTTTTAAAAGGATTTGAATTCCTTCAACCAGACTCTTCTGCTCCAGCTCAACTGGTCGCAAATGCAAGAGCAAGACCCGTAAATCCTTCTGGGCAGTTTCTACAATAGCTGTGACACTCTGCAACTGGATCTGCATCTTTTCTCTATCCAATTTCAAAGCCTGTTGACTGACACCTGACAAAATCATGTGAGCCGCAAACAACTCCTGACTGACGGTATCGTGCAAATCCCGAGCAATTCGCTTCCGTTCTTTCTCGATGATTTCCTCTTCCTGAGCAAGGCTGTGATTTTCAGCCTTTTGAAGAGCTTCTGTCAAAAGGTTAAGTTTACCTGACAAGGACTTGAAACTGACATCCAAATCTGGATCTGCAACTTGAACCACTTCTTGCCCTGCCAATAAACGCTTGAGATTAGCCTGCATTTTTCTTAGAGAAAGCTCTTCAATACCTCGCCAAAATAGGGCTAAGAGACAGGTCATGGACATGCTGAACACCAACAACAAAAAGACAAATTTTTCTGTTTTTTCGACATCATGCAAGAAAATAGACCAGTCAAAATCAAGGATTTCCATCAAGCTGTGGGAGAAAAACAAGACAAATAAGATGGAGGTGAGAACAATGATTACATAGGCTTGTTTTTTCATCCTCTGACCACCTCCACATCCCCAATCATAGTAGTCAAGAAAATCTTGACACTCTTGTTACTCTTGAGATAGTCTCTTGTTTCTTGATGATAGTGTTCATTGCGAAGGGCTCGCTTGGGCTGATTGAAAAAATTCAAATCCCCATAGAGACAGTTAACGCTAAGGCTGACTTCCACATCTACAGGTACAATGATTTTGGTCGTTCCTACCATCTTTCTGAGGATAATGACATTGTCATGATTGGTTAGAATCACCCTCTCCAGATGAATGGTGTCCTTGCCCATGAGACGAAAGAGATTGATATCATCAAACTGGCAAGTTTGATAACTTGAAAAATGATGGAGATTGCCAAACCAACGATTTTTCTCCTTCTTAACCGTCACAACCTCTTCAAAAACCAAATTTGTCTGCTCTTTTTCCTGGTTCATCATCGGGTAAAGAAGAAAGAGACTATAGATGACCGCAACAAAAATAGCTAGAATCACAAAAGGATTGAGCATGACGATGAAAAAGAAGAGAATGCTTGCCACCACTAAAAGAAGATTATTGCCCTCTTTACCAGTGTAATAGCGAATCAAAAGCAAAAAGAGGAATAAAATCAGCAGAAAACGTGAAAAATGCTCTGAAACCATCAAAATCAGAGCTCCCGTCAAAAGACAGGCTTCGATAAATAAAAAGATTTTAAATTTTCTCATAGGTTGATCCTCTCCTTTCTATTTTATCACACTTCAAAAAAGTCACCTCAGTCTGAGGATGGAAAAAAGGCGGTGGTCACGCCTTTTTCATCTGATCCTTTGCTTCTTTTAATTTTCCATAAAGAAGATAGTCTACTTTTTGCAAATCTGCTATGGTGGCACAATTAAGAGCACACATAATCAAACGCAGATCGTCTTTCCAGCCTTGAACAATACCAATCACTTCTTCAACTGAATAGGTTTCAACCAATTCCAGAACTGTTCGTGACAGTCCTACAGCTTTGGCACCAAAGACCAAACACTTAATCATATCCAGCGGATTCCGAACGCCTCCACTAACCAAGAGTTCGACCTTGTCTTTCCATTCTTGGGCGTTGAGTAGGGCCTGCACGGTAGACTGTCCCCATTGATTGAGGTAATCACGCTGGCCACTGCGACGGTTTTCGATATAGGCAAAGCTGGTGCCACCACGACCTGATAAATCCACTGTACGAACACCCAGTTCATAGGCTCTCTCGATGGTCTTGGCATCCATTCCAAAGCCCACTTCCTTGAGAACAATAGGAACAGGAATTTGCTGGCTATAGTCTGCCAGATGCGATTGCCAGCTTCTGAACTTCCTTTCTCCCTCAGGCATAAGCAATTCCTGCATGACATTGACATGCACTTGCAGGAGAAGAGGATGCATCTCTTCTACAGTCTGAAGGCCTAACTCGACAGGCTTGTCCAATCCAATATTGGTTCCAAGGAGGAGATTGGGATGACTAGACTTGACAGAAAAAGAGTCATCTGCTGGATCTTTGAGTGCTGCGCTATAAGAACCCGTTACAAATAAAATACCACAGGCTTCTGCCACTTGAGCCAACTTTTGATTGATTTCTTTACCTTTTTCACTCCCACCTGTCATGGCATTGATATAAAAAGGAAAATCCCACTTTCGACCAGCAAACTCTGTCGACAGATCGATTTCATCCAGATTGTAAAGAGGCAAGGAAGAATGAAGCAGCTCCACCTCATCAAAGCTATTATAGGAACTTTTCTGCTCAAGGGCATAGCGGATGTGCTCATCCTTACGATTTGTCGTCATGTCCTATCCTTTCTTGGTATAAGAGCTCAATCCCCAGATCGGCCCAACGGTTTTTTAGGGTTTCAGTTGATTGCTCATCAAAACTCAAGGCAATACCACAATCACCACCACCAGCGCCACTGCTTTTGGCAACGGCTTGCAAATCTTGACTGGCTTCTTTCAGCTGTCTAAGCGAAGGCGTATAAATATCTGCGCTCAAGCCTTCTAAGAGATTGCTGGCTGTTTCCACCTGCTCAATAACTTTTTCGGATTTCCTCTGCTCCAAGGCTTCTACCAGAGAAGCCACTGTTTCTTTTGAGGAACTTAAAAAATTCTGATTGATATTTTGCTTGATTTGTTGAACCATATCACTAGATACAGCCACTTCCTTGGTCCATCCCACTAGGAAATCACATTCTAAAGTTGGTTTCACTTGTGAAATTGAAAAGTCCCAATCACGCTCTAAAACAGTCGCCAAATTTTCTTCTTTCAACCAAGCTGCTACCTGCTGGCGATCAAATGACTGGTAAAGAACCAAATCCTCTGCCACAATACAGGCAAGGTCCCCCATAGACCCATTGTCTCCGCGCTTGAGCAAGACAGCGCTAGCCAGCTTGAACAAAAGCTCCTGATCAACCGAAAGCTTATACAGAGCTAGCAGAGCCTTGATGACCAAAACAACGACGCTACCGCTAGAACCTAGACCAAACTTTTTCCCTTCCCGTTCCATTTTTCCTCGAATTTCTAGAGAAAAATGTCTTAAAGTTTGACCTCGATAAGTCAGGAAATCTTCCACTAAAGCAATCGTTTCTTGAATCAAGCTGTAGTCAGAATTTGGCGCCAAATCTACTGCGAAATCAAACAGATCTGAATAAATACGGTAGCTGTCAGAAAAAGCAATATCGCCCTTCATATAGATGGGAATGGCCTTTATCAAGGCCAACTGTCCGGGCTCTAAAATAGCATATTCACCTGCCCAATAGAGCTTTCCACAAGTTTTAACAGCAATCATCTTGACTCAAATCCTTTGTTTTTGACACAATCAAGCGGTAACGTTGACCGAAGATTTTTGATAAATGCTCCAAGTCTTTCTCTTGACAAAGAACTTTGACATTAGGACCGGCATCCATAGTAAAGTAGCAGGCCTCTCCTTGCTCGCGAAGTTGACGAACAAAGTCCATCGCTTCATAAGATGAATCGGTCAGATAAGAAAAGGCTGGTGATGCTGTTTTTGTCGTAGCGTGCATAGCAAGAGCATTTTTCTCCGTTAATTCTCCAATCTTGGCAAAGTCATTTTCCTTGAGATAAATCAGCATATCCTGATAGTCCTTCTCAGACTGACGAACCCAGTCGTCAAAAGTCGTCGAAGTCTCCACACAAAGTTTCATCCCGTCACGGCTAGAGATTGGTTTTTTCTTGTCCTCTAGCACCAACATGATCATAGCTAGTTTCAAGTTTGTCTCTACAGGGTAAATTCCCCCACTATCCTTGTCCCAGGCACCTAGTGGTCCATAAAAACTCCGAGAAGAAGAACCTGAGGCAAACTTAGCCTCCTGTGCCAACTGACTCCGAGACAAACCAAGCTGGAAATAAGCATTACAAGCCTTGACCAGGGCGGACAAACCACTAGAACTTGAGGACAGGCCCGCTGCCGTAGGCATATTATTTTGAGTATCGATACGGACAAAGCCCTCACCAGCTGGACGATAACGGTCAATAATCTTACTCATCTTGGCATGCTCGACCTCATTTTGTAGCTGAGCATTGATGTAAAATTCGTCAGCTGTTACATTGGCTGGTAAAGGCGACAAGGTCGTCTCTGTATACATATTTTCCAAAGTTAGAGAAATACTGCTAGTAGCAGGCACTATCTCTTTTTCTTTTTTCTTTCCCCAATATTTGATAATAGCAATATTTGCGTAGGAACGTACTGTTACAGGCTCTCTATCCATGTCTGAACAGCTCCTTTCTCTTCTAATCTTTCTGCTAATTCTTGTGCGTGTGTCAAATTATCTGCCAAGGCTATAATACAGCCTCCTAGCCCACCACCGCTCATCTTGGCACCCAGAGCACCATGGCTAAGAGCCGTTTCAACCAGATGGTCTGCCTCAGGGCTACTGACCCCAATTTCTTTTAAATGTAAATGCGCTTGACTGAGGATTTGTCCCAGTTCTTCAGCATCTTTTTGTGAAATCGCATCCTCTGCCTGCTGGGTCAATTCTCCCAAGGCATGCAAAAATGGTAGGGCATCCTTGCCCTTATTTTGAACCACTTGGATGGCTTCACGAGTATGACCATAAACACCCGTATCGGC
Organism: Streptococcus sp. 1449; assembly: GCF_013276805.1. Classification (NCBI taxonomy): domain Bacteria; kingdom Bacillati; phylum Bacillota; class Bacilli; order Lactobacillales; family Streptococcaceae; genus Streptococcus; species Streptococcus sp. 1449. The sequence continues at coordinate 1,026 of NZ_VMLS01000109.1, read as the reverse complement.
AATCACCAAATAGGCGGATAAATCCATCTCAAGTTCTGTAAATCCTACGTTCTTGATAAAGCGAATAGGTTGGTCACTGAGACAGGTCTTAGCATCCAAACCACTAGGATTCATATGGGCAATCATTTCAGCTCGATTGACCAAGATTTCTAGTACATCATGAGGCAGATCGGCCTGATAGTAGTCAAATACCGCACGAATGGCCGCTATGCTGATAGCCGCTGACGAACCCATCCCCCGTTTCTCAGGGATAGCCGAGTCAATCTCACAACGAATGCAGGCTTCTGTGATATCCAAATACTCCAGTGAGGCATAAACCGCCATGGACAAGGTATCCTCCTCATAAAGGCGCCAAGGACTCTCTGCAGGAACTACCTTACAGGTCACCTCCACCTCCAAAAGAGGCAGGGAAATGGCAGGATAACCGTAAACGACCGCATGTTCCCCTATTAAAATTATCTTACTATGTGCCTGACCGACACCAACTTTTTTTGTCATTTTTTCCTTTTACTAGACGAAAAACGTCTTATTTTTCATACAAGTATTAATTCTTTCCTATCTATTTTATTATATTTTCACAAAAAAAGCGATTGTTTCCATTCACAATCGCTTCTTTCATTATTGAACCCATTCGCCATTATAGTTGACAGAATAGCCATTTACAGTCGTATTCACTGCCAAGGCACCTGAGCTATAAGCGCGTAGTACCATCTGCCATTGACCTGGAACCAACCTGTCGTCATAGAACGACGAAAGAAACTCCATACCGTTAAGTAAAGAGGAAAGTCGTGAGGGAGCATGCGCCATTGACAACCTGTTTTAGTGACGTACAAAGTCTCATTAACAAGTACTCGTTTCGGCCATTTATAGGTGCGGTGTTTGGAGAAATAGGGTTCAATCTCCCAAGAGGCATAGGGGTGCGCATAATAGATATGTTCCTCAGAAAATACATCAGACAAGCGGTTAAATTCTGTACCATTATCTGCCGTGATGGACAGAATCTTGTCTTGTTTTAAGATGAGTTTT
>NZ_VMLS01000108.1:0-571 GCF_013276805.1 Streptococcus sp. 1449 | reverse complement strand
AAAATCCGAGTGATAAAATCGTGAAAGCTCCTATCCCTAGAGCCCCTTTGGCGCATAAGCCTTGGCTCAGCTTCTATTATCGCTCACACCATCCATCAGAAGTTTAATCTGAAGGTTCCCAATTATCTCCAAGAAGAAGAAGATTGGGCTAGGATGGGTTTACCAATCACACGTAAGGAAATCTCTAATTGGCATATCAAGACGAGTCAATACTATTTAGAGTCCCTTTATAAGCTTTTACGAGAAAAGTTGTTAGAACAAGCTCTTCTTCATGCGGATGAAACCTCTTATCGGGTCTTAGAAAGTGATAGCCATCTGACCTACTATTGGACTTTTTTGTCAGGAAAATCAGAGAAACAAGGGATTAGGCTTTACCACCATGATCAGCGTCGAAGTGGTTCAGTAGTACAAGAATTCCTAGGAGATTATTCTGGATATGTGCATTGTGATATGTTGCGGCAGTAACTTAGGACTTTAGTCCTCTAGTTCTGCCTATGCGATAGCAGTCCAAGGTTTAGGAGCAAGGCGACGCTAAGCTTGGTAAACTGCGAACCGCTAGAAGCTTATCGTC
>NZ_VMLS01000107.1:0-3974 GCF_013276805.1 Streptococcus sp. 1449 | reverse complement strand
CCGGAACAAGTAGACTGGCTGATGAAGGGCTTTTCTATCACTCCAAAAATAAATTCATCAGAAAGTCGTGATTTCTATTGAAATGATGCCTTTCTTTTTAGTATGATAAAGTTAGAAAACAGAGAGGGAAGCCTATGGAAGAAGATTGGGCTAAGATGGGTTTACCAATCACACGTAAGGAAATCTCTAATTGGCATATCAAGACGAGTCAATACTATTTAGAGTCCCTTTATAACCTTTTACGAGAAAAGTTGTTAGAACAAGCTCTTCTTCATGCGGATGAAACCTATTATCGGGCTCTAGAGAGTGCTAGTCAGCTGACTTACTATTGGACTTTTTTGTCAGGAAAATCAGAGAAGCAAGCAAACACACTCTACCTCCATGATCAGCGTCGAAGTGGTTCAGTAGTACAAGAATTCCTAGGAGATTATTCTGGATATGTGCATTGTGATATGTTGCGGCAGTAACTTAGGACTTTAGTCCTCTAGTTCTGCCTATGCGATAGCAGTCCAAGGTTTAGGAGCAAGGCGACGCTAAGCTTGGTAAACTGCGAACCGCTAGAAGCTTATCGTCAACTGGAAGAAGCTGAACTTGTTGGATGTTGGGCGCATGTGAGAAGGAAGTTTTTTGAATCCACCCCCAAGCAAGCAGATAACTCATCCTTAGGAGCTAAAGGTTTAGCTTATTGTGACCAGTTATTTGCCTTGGAAAGAGACTGGGAAGACTTGTCAGTTGATGAACGCCTACAGAGACGTCAAGAAGAGCTCCAGCCCCTATAAGAAATCTCCAGATTAGAGAACTCACGGATAGTTCCTAATATGGAGATTTTTCAATATACTTCGTTATTGGACGATTACAGAAAATTATCATTGTCAATCAACAAATAATTTATTCATTTTTTCTAAAACACTTTGATTAAGTATATCGAGTTCAAATTCAGTTTCAGGCCCATGACCATTTATTGGTAATTCATCAATTTCAAAACATTTATAGTTGTTCAATGTCGACTTCATATAATAAAAATCTAAAACTTTATCTCTAGGACTTTGCATGATGAATGTTTTATAAGGAAGATTTTTCTTCCACACCTTATCAGAAAACATTTCTGTAATTTCAGTTGTCGAGAACTTATCAGTAAACCATTTCCTTTCCATTCCACTTGTTTTTTTTATTTGATTAGATAAATCTATCAAAGGGGAAACGCATATATGTCCACCTAGATTGTGAGAAAATCTGGCACTCAGTAGTAATCCTAATATAGATCCAAAACTTCCTGAATATAAATAAACTTTTTTAACATCTTTTACTGTTTTACTCACTATATACTCAATCGTTCTTACCAATTCATCTATCACATAATTCCAATTTTTATTTGATAATTCTGTATTAACTGAATAAGACGACCCAATATAATTAGCAACCAAGACATCTACCGAGTTGTTCAAGGCAAACCGATATATTTTAGCATTAGTAAATGAATTAAATTCATAGGATTCTGGACCACCATGTAAAGAAACTAATAACTTTTCTGGATTATTTGACTTATAATGAATCCCTTCAAACTTCTCAAAATAGAATTCTTTGCTTATTAACTCCTCTGACATATCTCTATAGATTGTCTCAAATTTTCCATCTTCAAAAAGTAAAAACTCGAATCCTTCAATCGTACTATGCTTCAAAACAAGTCTACTGTTTTGAAGTAAACAAAAATCAATCTTCCCTTCAAAATCATATTCTTTAATCATATTTGTTTTCAAGTCAATACTAACTAAAGTTGTTCGACCGAATCTATTCAAAATGACAAAAAGATTCCACTCGTCTAAAATAGCGTTAATAATAGGATAAAACAAGTCTAAACTTTCTATTAAGTATGAATCGTTTTCGAAATTATAAAGAGATATACGAGTAGTAGAGTAAAGACTGCACACCATATTTCCTCGATCACATAGATAATTCTGTATAATTTTTCCATCAATTTCTAGATTGGGCTGTATATTAGGTGTGGAAATTAACCGCAATTCAATATCATTATAGACTCTATACAAGTCCTGTTTCTCCCCAATATTACTTATCATAGCAGTGATAAGTTTTTCCTCTTCAAAAGAAATAAGAAACTGAGAGATAGAAGCTGTATCATCAGAAATGATCACAACAATATCTGAATTATAAAAATAGACATTTAGTATCTCTGCTTTATCTGATATATTGACTAGTTTATAGGTATCCAATTTAAGCTCTAGATTAATATTAATTCTAGATAACACTAAATACGAATTTTCCAGACTAAATATGTAAATAAAATTATCATTTGATAGTATTGCAGAAAATTCTTTGTCATATATTATTTGTCCATTATTATCTACTAATAATTCATCATGCCATAAAAGTTTACTATCTTGAGTATAAGATAGGAATATAGCATCATTTAAATCCAAATTTTTTATTTTCATCATCCTGTGACCTACTTTTTCATATACTTATAAAAAAGAAACAAAGAAATTGCATTTATAGTGGAAATGATAAAGAAAATGATTAATGTTTTTTGTAAATCATTTGCATACAGATTCCCTCCAAGTAATCCACCTAAACTATCTCCAATAAAATATGAAGTTTGAGATATACCATAGAAATATGAAATTTGTTCTTTAGGATACATATCCAACTCCATTAATTCTTGACTAATTACAGAACCATTTAAGAACAAAGCTCTGCATATAAGAATAAGAAACAAGTATAAAAATTGCATATTAAATATCAATAAAGCTGTTGATAAGCCCACTAAAATTTCACTGACCACAAAGATATACTCTTTATATTTTGAGGTTTTTTGACCTGAAAAAAGAGAAGAGAAATAAGTACTCAGTAGTCCTAAAATTGTCAATGTTACACCAATAACAGATACATTTATACCTTGTTTGCTTAAAATAACTGGAAGATATGGAGCAAATAAACTTACGCTTCCCCCCATAATGAAGCCGAATATTATAGTTCCAACAAGCAGGGTTCTAGCTTTTGCAAAATGTTTAAATTCAGCCTTCTCCAAATCGCCACTCTCATTATGAGATTGAGTAATAGGAGGAATTAGAAATACAGTAATCAGGCAAAGGACGCTCGAAAAAAGTAGAGTCAATTGTGTAGCGTTTTGAAACAAGAATGTTAAAATCCAGACAAGAAAACCTGCTAGTAGCATGCCTAAAGAACTTCCTACTCCATCTGCAAATTCTTTCAACGATACAATAGAGGAACGTTCTTCTTCACTTCCTATGCCCACAATCCATACTCTAATTAATAACAACACTACCGAAGCACCGATTCCTGAAACAAAACCAGATATTATAGAAATGCCTGAGTTATTAGGAAACATCCTAAAAAATAAGCCAATACTATATAAAATTAAACCACATTGAATCACTCTTTGAGGGGTAAATCGTCCTATTTTTTTACCAATATAAAATGAAAAGATGCCAGCAAATGCCATGGCAGAATAGGATAGACCATAATTAGGGAGCCTATCATTCATTTCAAACCAGAGTGCATGAACTGTTTTTGAAGTATACATAGATAGTTTAAAAAACAAATTGAAAATAAAAAAATTGATTGCAATAGGATATTTTCTTAAGATAATTCGATAGTTATTCATGATATTCGCTCACTTCACTTTCTAGTGTTTCTTTCATATCCGATAATTTTTCATTATCACTAAAATGTGTATCTAAAATTTTCAATAACGGTTGCATTTGTTTAAATTTATTGCAGTTATATAAAATTTCTAAAGATATAACCAAATAATCTTCTAGAAAAGATAAATCTAACTGTGAAACTTTGAATTGACATTGTTCTAATAATCTTTGTGCTTTTTCATACATATTCAGCTCGACATATATGTATTGTAAGTCATACCAGAAATCAAAACTTCTATCAGATAAATAATACGCTTTTTTATAATTCGTTAGACTGTCCTGCAACAATTGAAG
>NZ_VMLS01000106.1:0-856 GCF_013276805.1 Streptococcus sp. 1449 | reverse complement strand
GACTATTGACTCAGCCCTTACTTCATGCGGATGAAACTTCTTATAGGGTGCTAGAGAGTGATAGCCATCTGACCTACTATTGGACTTTTTTGTCTGGGAAAGCTGAGAAGCAAGGAATCACGCTGTACCACCATGATCAGCGTCGAAGTGGTTCAGTAGTACAAGAATTCCTAGGAGATTATTCTGGATATGTGCATTGTGATATGTGGTCTGCTTATCGTCAACTGGAAGAAGCTGAACTTGTTGGATGTTGGGCGCATGTGAGAAGGAAGTTTTTTGAATCCACCCCCAAGCAAGCAGATAACTCATCCTTAGGAGCTAAAGGTTTAGCTTATTGTGACCAGTTATTTGCCTTGGAAAGAGACTGGGAGGTTTTGCCAGCTGATGAACGACTACAGAAACGTCAAGAAGAGCTCCAACCCCTAATGGAAGACTTCTTTGCTTGGTGTCGGCGTCAGTCAGTTTTACCTGGTTCAAAACTAGGAAGGGCAATTGAATACAGTCTCAAGTATGAAGAAACCTTTAAGGCCATTTTGAAAGACGGGCATCTGGTCCTTTCCAATAATCTAGCTGAACGCGCCATTAAATCATTGGTTATGGGACGTAAAAATTGGTTGTTTTCTCAAAGTTTTGAAGGAGCTAAAGCAACAGCTATTATTATGAGTTTGTTGGAAACAGCTAAACGTCATCAACTAAATAGTGAAAAATATCTATCCTATCTTCTAGAATGTCTTCCAAACGAGGAAACTCTCGTAAACAAAGAGGTTTTAGAGGCTTATTTACCATGGAATAAAGTTGTACAAGAAAAGTGCAAATAAGAAATCTCCAGACTAGAGAACTCAGCGATAGTTCCTAA
>NZ_VMLS01000105.1:0-1053 GCF_013276805.1 Streptococcus sp. 1449 | reverse complement strand
GAACCACTTCGACGCTGATCATGGTGGTACAGCGTGATTCCTTGCTTCTCAGCTTTCCCAGACAAAAAAGTCCAATAGTAGGTCAGATGGCTATCACTCTCTAGCACCCTATAAGAAGTTTCATCCGCATGAAGTAAGGGCTGAGTCAATAGTCTCTCTCGCAAGAGGTTATAGAGGGGCTCCAAATAGTATTGACTCGCCTTGATATGCCAATTAGAGATTTCCTTACGTGTGATTGGTAAACCCATCCTAGCCCAATCTTCTTCTTGGCGATAATTGGGGACCTTCAGATTAAACTTCTGATGGATGGTGTGAGCGATAATAGAAGCTGAGCCAAGGCTATGCGCCAAAGGGGCTTTAGGGATAGGAGCTTTCACAATTTTATCACTCGGATTTTTCTCACTGCATGCTTGGCATTTGTAAGAGTGTTGGATATGATCTATGCGTTTTAATTGCGCAGGAATAAAGACTAATTCTTGGCCTTGAAGACTCGCTCCAATCTCTTTTAGCTCTCCCTGACAGTCAGGGCAAATGCAGTCCTCTAAGCGATGATGAACTTCTTCTGAATCAAATTGGGCAAGATGGAGCCTCATAATCCAGTTTAGCAATGATTTCCTATCCATAATTTGGGCATTAGGGTCTTTGATAACGAGTAGTTTTGTAATAAAATGTAATTGTTCCATATGAATCTTTCTAATGATGGTTTGGTTGCTTTTCATTATAGATCTTATGGGACTTTTTTCTACAACAAAATAGGCTCCATAATATCCATAGGGGATTTTCCTACTACAAATATTATAGAGCCAAAATCTCCAGCCTAGAGAATTCATGAGGGTCTGAAAGGGTCAGGTATTTATGTTTTGTCATAGTAGAGCTCATTTCTAACTCAAACGTCTCACACTAAATTCCACCATAAAAATCTGTTTTAGGCCAATTTCCACTTTGACCAGACAAGTGGGAGTTATCCGAATCATAATTTTAGATAAATATTGGGAAAATACTTGACATATATGTTGTAGAGGAGTATAATGATTGTGATTCAGGTGATTCAGG
>NZ_VMLS01000104.1:0-3884 GCF_013276805.1 Streptococcus sp. 1449 | reverse complement strand
GGCAATACGTTTTCAAAGCGACTTTTTTACCATAGGTTTTGAGCCTTCAACACAGATTACTAAGCCAAAAATGCTCTAAATTTTTGAAATTCTAACAAATTCCACTCAACTTTATCATCATCTTTGACTTTCACAATATCTTCCTCAAAATAACATGGAATAAAGATAGTTTTCTTTTGAAACGGTTGTAGGAGGAAAATCTCTCCTACACTATTATTGATTCTGAGAGAAAATTGCAAAATATCATCTACCAAACTTTCAATTATTAAGATTTTTTGCAGTTTATCTGAATTAGAATCGCAAGGCTTCTCAATAATATAATTGTCGAATTTTTTCATTCTAACTTCCTCTCCATTATTTCTTCCTTTATCAAGAAAAAGTTACCTCAATATTAATAAAGTACAATTCTAAATTAAGTACAATTCTAAATTAACTCCAATTCTTGATTCATGATAATATTTCAGTAACTCATCGTGCAATTAAAAACAAGGATTTTTATTTCAGATGATCCATCGTGAACACTTCATCAGCCATCTCCCAAATTGCCGGATTATGTGTTGCGATAATGATTAGCCTATTATCATCTCGAAGAGATAGCAAAATCTCCATAATCAACTGAGAGGTTGCTGGGTCTATTGAAGCTGTTGGCTCATCTGCCAGAATAAAGGGTGGATTCTTTAAGATAATTTTTGCCAAGGCAACCCGTTGCGATTCTCCGCCCGATAACTCAAAGATGCGCTTATCTAGGTCAAGATAAACCAGGCCGACCTGTTCTAAAGCCTGCTTCTGCCTCAACCGCTGTTCCGACCGACTCAACTTTTGACCAATGAGACCTAGCTTAAGGTTTTCTTCAATACTTTGGTTTTCAATTAAGCCAAAGTTCTGGAAGAGGTAGCCCAATTCGTGACGGAAAAAATCACTTGATTTATAATTGGCCAAGTCTTTACCTCGGTAAAAAATCGTCCCATCATAAGGTTCTAATTTCCCAATCATGTTCATCAAGGTTGTTTTTCCGCTACCACTTGAACCAATTAAGGCATAGACTTTTCCAGCCTCAAATGTCATTGAAAGATTCGAAAATAACTCTCGTTCTCCAAAAGATTTACTCACCTGTTTAAGTTCAATCATATTAACCTCCCTTCAAAACAAGAATGGACATCTTGTTTTCTTTCTGCATTTGGACATGTAACTGTAAAAGAGATAGACCAGTAAAGAGTAACAAGACTAAGAAAGCAACTCCTATCTCTACCTGAAGAAATACACTCGCAACAAATCCCAGTAAAAACACACCCAGTTGAGCAAAGAGATAAGTGCGATGGATTTCTAAGAACCTGAGACCTGCAATGCGTTTGATAAAAATGGCACGTCTAAATTCTTCAAAGTAGAGCCTATTCATAGTGTTAAACAACAAGATTGAAGTTGCAATCCCAAGCACAGCTCCTGCTAGCATTACCCAACGTTCCCTCTGGATATTATCCAATAATGTGATGTAGTTGTGGTAACCTGTTTGCATTTCTGAGACCCAATTTTCAATGCCTTGTCTCTGGATAAGCTCCTGGGCATCAGACAATTGATTAAAGAGAACGTAGTTCTGTACTGCGTCTATCCAAAACAAAATGGACTGTGGACCAGTTGATTGGGGTGTTATAACAATGATGATTGGATCTTTCAAAAACTGCTGGTAAGAAATAGGGGTCGTATTATACACAAAACGATCCTGACCTGATTCTAAATAACCTACCGTAGCAGTCATTTGCTGTCGTTCATCTTGACTAGACATGCGACTGGTTAAGTCGTCTTCAAAAACAGATTTATAATGTTCTTCCTCTGAACGGAGGTGTTCAGGCAGCAATAAGACAAACTCCCCTACATTAAGGTGATTCATCTTTTGCTTAATAGTTGTATCTACAGGAATGTTTTGACGCTCCAAGTAATGCGGTGTGACGATAAGGACATTGCCATTCGGGCTGTAATCGTGCCATTCTGTAGAGGTTGTCAAGTTTTTGGAGGAAGCCATGCCATTTTGCAAAGTACGGTCAATTAACTGGTGTCTAGATAAGAAAGCCTTTTGTTCTGAAACAGCCAGATCCATCAATTGATACCAAGTTCTGAGTTTCCTTTGAGCTTGTTCATCAAAACCAGGACTCGTTCCTTCACGGCTGATTGATAGGGTAATCAGTTGTCTTTCCTGACTCCAAACCTCTTGTCCAATCCGATGCTGTTGCCAGGCTTGGGAATACTTTAAGCTACTCCCTATTCCCAGCGTTACAATAATAATCGCTAACAGTTGACCGATTAAAATCAAACTAATGATTCCTCTGACAGGCACTTGCCCTTTTATAATCTGCATCAGGTGTATCTTTTTTATCCCAACTGCGAAGAGTTGAGCGAAAAACAGGGAGATCGACAACAAGATGAGATTATAACTGAGCAAGCCTGCTCCTATGGTCATTAGGGATTGCGTTGGAAGCGACAGAATTTTTTGCATAAGAATGGCGAGCACGCCAGCTAAACTGAAACCAACAGCTATCCCTTTCAAATCCTCACCAACTGGTCTAAGGAAAATGGACCACCGTTTCTCTCCTGAAATGAGGCGAATGCCCGATGACCGTAATTGGCTAATTTGACTAATTAAAGTCAGTGCTACAAAGGTTAAGATGAAAATCAATAGACTGATTAACTGAAATCCGTTACTAAAGATAGCCATTAACGTAGATAGTTTAGATGGAATTGTCAGGTGCATGTTAGTCAAGCCAAGTTGACTTAGCTCTTCCCTTAGCAAGTGAATATCTAGGTGTCCATCGAATACAAAATAGTTTGTTTCAACACTACTACTTTGAGCATCTTCTAGATTTTTTTCCTGAAGCCCATCAGGCAACTTTCCGTCCCCAAAGGTCGTATAAGAAAAAACTGTAGTACCTTCTGAGTTAGGATCTTGGTGTTGAATCGCAATAAAGCTATCTGTTTCTTCTGCTAGTTTTTCCAAGCGTGTAGCAACATGCTGAAAAGTTGTTTCAGGGGAAGAATCACGTACAACAACGTTGGGGTAATAATGGGAGACATATGTATCAGTCCAAATGGTAAATACCCAAACAAAGAACAAACTAGCAAGCAGGTTGGATATGAGTATAAATAATTTTTTCATAGTGCATTCCTTATTCTAAAACAGAGGACAGAAATACTCCTGCCCTCTATAAACTAACAAGCTTACTGAACTATTGATAAAAGAATCTTCTTCAATTATTCTTTACCATCCCGCATCAAATGTAACTTGCTCCCCAAAATTTGTATTAACAAACGCATAGGCCGCACTACGTGCTCCTGCATAAACTGTTTTTTGATTGTTACGTCCATTACTTCCAACATAGGCCCAGTGATACTGTGAACCATGATAATAATTCGAAAATGCTCCCCAATTATTTGGATCATGATGGCCTCCATAGGTCCACTCGCCACCACGGTGAGAAACTGCCAAAACAGGAAGAGCCAAACTAAATGCCAAAACGGCAAGGGATGATGCAACTACTTTTCTAAATTTTAACATATTATTACTCCTCTGAATGAAATATTATGAAAATGAGCGAAATGCAACTATATATTTTAATTAGAAATCTCAGTCTGAATTATAGTATCCTATTTTTTCCTCCTTTCTAACTGCACGTTCCTTTCTACAGGCAGAGACCTAATTTTATAAACCAATCTTAAATACTTTAGATTTTGTAACTCATAATTTTCAACAGTTGGTTAGCTATGAAAGCATTTTATCAAACATCTCCATTCTTATATCTATCTGGTATTGTTACAAGCTCTCATCAGAATACCTTTCTCTAAATAGTTGAATTTTAAAGTAATATAAAATCAATCCGCCTTCCCAACATCAAGAC
>NZ_VMLS01000103.1:0-1665 GCF_013276805.1 Streptococcus sp. 1449 | reverse complement strand
TTCATCGGCTTTTACAAATACCTTTACATCGTTTTACTATATCTTACAATACCTTTTAAAACAGCTATATTTTGAGCTTTTAAATAAATGTTTTTACATCATTTTACAGAGGTTTACGACACTTTTGCCCCTTTTTTGCCCCCTGTTTTTTTAAAAAACTTCATCAAAACTCTTGACTTTCTCGGTATACCGTGATATAATATAATCAAGATAAGGAAAGGGGGTGATGAAATTGAACAAAGAAGATTGGCTTAGGTTACTTGAAAAGGAAATAGACAATATTCCTGAAACGGTAACTGCTATCGCAAGTCTAGTGACCGCAATAACGGTCGCAAGGCAAAACAAAAAGCGTAAACCAAAATCCCGTCAAAGAAAAAGGTAAACGCTAAGAGGTTGGGGCGAAAGCCCCTCACACCTCTATTTTATCAAATGAAGAGAGGAAATGCAATGGTCAGCGCAATAGCTATTTTTATAATTGCAATCAATGTATATATTTATCTAAAAAACAAAAAGGACAAATAAGATGAGAAAAGTTATTCAAGAATTGCTAGACAGTTCGATGTCTACATCTACTATTTCGCAAGGTGCTGGAGTTCCATGGACTACTGTTTCTGATCTCAGAAAAGGAAAAACAAGCATGGACAAAATGGCACTTCTCACAGCGGAAAAACTTTATGAATTTGCTACAACTGATAAGCAGTGATTTCGGTCACTGTTTTTTATTTTTAACAAAACACCGTTTTTGACAATAATACACCACGATTTCCTCTCCATATTCTTCATGTAAACGCTTTTTTGAACAATAGGATTGTGATTTTGCTTTCTAATCGTTCAAAATGTGTGTTTTTGTAAAATAAAAAAACCGCAAGCCTGAGCCTGCGGTGAAAGAACAATTTAGAAAGTTTCCTTTCTATTTATTTTTAAATTATTTTTGTTGTAATCAAACCGTCAGGCTCAATTTCAAACTCTGGCTTGTCTGCCATTGTTCCGTCTGGTTTGATGTAGTACCAGCCTGTTCCGTCTGCGGACTGGACGAAGGCGTTTGATACCATGGCACCTTCTTTACCGTCAAGATAATACCAAGTCTCCTTGTACTTGACCCATCCTGTCTTCATAGCACCCTCTACGTCGAAATAATACCACTTCTCAGCGATTTTCTTCCAGCCTGTCGCCATTTCGCCAGATTGGTCAAACCAGTACCAGTTGCCGTCTGTGTGCTGCTTCCAGCGGTCTGCAAGCATGTAGCCTGAACCGTCGAAATAATACCAGGTTCCGTTGACCTTCTCAAACTTATCTTTTGGATAAGAGCCGTCTGAGTGTGCATACCAATAGCCTGTATCGTTCTTCTTCCAACCTGCTTCAACGCTCAAGCCGTTTTCAATGTCTCGCTTGAACTGTTCGCGGCTAATGCCCCATTTGGCTAGATATGGATACGGGTCAACGTGGTCTGAGTTGTTGTTAGGCTGGTTATTCGTACAGTATTCATGCGTCTTGATACCTGCCAAGTCATCTGTATCAAGCGTTTTAGGCAAGCCTGCTTCATCTGCTAGATTGCGTAAGAGTTCGATATACAGACGGTAGTCAGCCATGAACTCTTCTGTAGTTGAATGGCTTTCAATCAATTCAACTGCCGCATAGCTTTCCGCATTCCAACCGCCACCAACG
>NZ_VMLS01000102.1:0-559 GCF_013276805.1 Streptococcus sp. 1449 | reverse complement strand
TTATGCCGAAGACCGGAATCGAACCGGTACGATCGTTACCAATCGCAGGATTTTAAGTCCTGTGCGTCTGCCAGTTCCGCCACCCCGGCCTCTCTAAGCGAACGACGGGATTCGAACCCGCGACCCCCACCTTGGCAAGGTGGTGTTCTACCACTGAACTACGTTCGCACTATTTTCTTCTATCTAAAAATGCCGGCTACATGACTTGAACACGCGACCCTCTGATTACAAATCAGATGCTCTACCAACTGAGCTAAGCCGGCTCATCTATTATATCTCAATGCGGGTTAAGGGACTTGAACCCCCACGCTGTTAAGCGCCAGATCCTAAATCTGGTGCGTCTGCCAATTCCGCCAAACCCGCATATATGACCCGTACTGGGCTCGAACCAGTGACCCATTGATTAAAAGTCAATTGCTCTACCAACTGAGCTAACGAGTCTAAAATAACTTGCGTTACCTTAAACGGTCCCGACGGGAATCGAACCCGCGATCTTCGCCGTGACAGGGCGACGTGATAACCGCTACACTACGGGACCTTTGGGAGTTAACGGGATCGA
>NZ_VMLS01000101.1:0-2823 GCF_013276805.1 Streptococcus sp. 1449 | reverse complement strand
ATTCCGGTCTTCGGCATAAACTAATGAGCACCCTTAGCTCAACTGGATAGAGTACCTGACTACGAATCAGGCGGTTAGAGGTTCGACTCCTCTAGGGTGCATTTTTCTATTTAACTCGGGAAGTAGCTCAGCTTGGTAGAGTACTTGGTTTGGGACCAAGGTGTCGCAGGTTCGAATCCTGTCTTCCCGATTCATGGCGGTGTAGCTCAGCTGGCTAGAGCGTCCGGTTCATACCCGGGAGGTCGGGGGTTCGATCCCCTTCGCCGCTATAATGATCTTGTCGGACCTTTAGCTCAGCTGGTTAGAGCTCTCGGCTCATAACCGAGTGGTCGTAGGTTCAAGTCCTACAAGGTCCATTTGAATATTGGAGGATTACCCAAGTCCGGCTGAAGGGAACGGTCTTGAAAACCGTCAGGCGTGTAAAAGCGTGCGTGGGTTCGAATCCCACATCCTCCTTTTATATTAACGCGGGATGGAGCAGCTCGGTAGCTCGTCGGGCTCATAACCCGAAGGTCGTAGGTTCAAATCCTGCTCCCGCAATAAGGCTCGGTAGCTCAGTTGGTAGAGCAATGGATTGAAGCTCCATGTGTCGGCGGTTCGATTCCGTCTCGCGCCATTTTATTGATAGTATTTATGCGGGTGTAGTTTAGTGGTAAAACTACAGCCTTCCAAGCTGTTGTCGCGAGTTCGATTCTCGTCACCCGCTTTGAACTTTGTTCAAATTACCAAGTTTTTTAACTTGGGCGCGTAGCTCAGGTGGTTAGAGCGCACGCCTGATAAGCGTGAGGTCGGTGGTTCGAGTCCACTCGTGCCCATTAATTGGAGAATTACTCAAGAGGCTGAAGAGGACGGTTTGCTAAATCGTTAGGTCGGGTAACTGGCGCAAGGGTTCGAATCCCTTATTCTCCGTTTTAATGAGAGTTTGTAACTCTCTTTTTCATTTGGCTCTTTGTCAACTGTAGTGGGTTGAAGTCAGCTAAGCTCGAGAAAGGACAAATTTCGTCCTTTCTTTTTTGATGTTCAGAGCGATAAAAATCCGTTTTTTGAAGTTTTCAGGCTCTTTGTCAACTGTAGTGGGTTGAAGAAAAGCTAAAATCTTTATATATTGTCGATTTTATGGTTGTTCTAATTTATTATTACTTCCAACTCTTGAGAGAAATTTCTCCGCTATTGAGCCAGATTTCTTTTCCGTTATCACATTGCACCAAAAGTTTTCCACTTTCAGAGATGTCTTTAGCAAGTCCCTTGTAGTCTTTTTGATCTAGTGTGAAAGTAACTTCTTTTCCAAGAACGAATGACTGTTTTTTGTATAGGTATAATAGCTCTTCTGCTGGTGTTTCGAAGAAAGTACGCCAGATTTCTATGATCAATTCATTCCTTGTTATAGGAGCTGTAGCTTTAAATAAGCTGGCAGCTTTTTCTTTTAATTCCTGAGGGAAGTCTTTAATAGTGAAATTGATACCTACTCCAATAATGATATCTGTGACTAAGCCAGTTTCTACAGAGGTCATTGCTTCAGTGAGAATTCCTCCAATTTTATGATTGTTTAGGTAGATATCATTGACCCATTTTATGTCGACATCTATTAAAGTTAGGTTCTTAATGGCTTTGTAGACAGCTCCAGCTACAAGTAGTGTGTAGGACGGTAATTTGTCATAGGGAAGATTTGGTTTAAGATGGAGGGTCATATAAATGCCACCTTGAGGAGAGTAGAAGGAGCGTTGAAAACGGCCACGCCCTGCTATTTGATAGGAAGCTAGATAGAGGGTGTTTGCTTCATAGCCTAAATCAATTGCTTCTTTTGCATCTAGTTGTGTTGATTTTGTTTCGGGTTTAAAACTGATTTTAATTGGAAGATTTTCTTCTAGAATCTCTGGAAGAATAAGGTCACCATTCATCAGTTTATATCCTCTATTTTTGATACTATCAATTTCAATCCCTTCTTGTTCTAGTCGCTTGATAGCTTTCCAAATTGATGTTCGGCTTAGGGATAGTTTTTCTGCGATTTTTTCTCCGCTGATATAGTCGGTTTCTTTAGATAGGATTTGGTAGACAGCTTGGTAGGATTTCATAATGTTGCCTTTCTCACTAGTTGGTATTGAGAGTATTCTTTTCTTGTATGACTTGGAGTCTGATTAAAGTATTGTTTATAAGCTTTCGAAAAATGTAGTGGATCTGAAAAACCTACCGAGTATGCAATTACCTTGATGGATTCTTGGGTATTTTCGAGAAGTTGTTTAGCTCGGTGCATTCGAACGTAGAGTAGGTATTCTTTGGGTGATAAGGTATTAAATTCTTTGAATACGCTTGATAAGTAGCTTCTGTGAACGGATAGTTCTTTTGTTAAATCTTGAATTGTAAGTGATTGAGGATAGTGGCTATCAATTAATCGTTTGCATTCAAGATAGAGTTGGTAGGTTGATGAAATATTCTTTTTTCTGATTGGGAGCAATAGTTCCCAGATGAAACATCAGTTCATGGAGTTGTCCCATGATATGGAGTTGAGCTAATTCATTGGATTTTGTAATCTGAGCGAAGCGAACAATGTCTGAGATGAGTTTTGCAGTAGTCTGGGTATGACAAGTTTCAGATTGGATGAGATAGGATTGATCAGAAATTTGAGAAAGGGCAAAAAAAATCAGGAGCTTTCCCTCCAGTGATTCCTAACCAGTAGTAGGCCCAAGGTTCTTTACTATCTGCTTGATATAGTCATTTAGTTTTAAAAAGCGTTCCAAACATTCAAAAATAGTTGGGACTTCCCTTAATAAATCTGTTACTTTCTTTTTCAAGATAGCCCAAGCTTACTCAATAGGATTCAAATCT
>NZ_VMLS01000100.1:0-744 GCF_013276805.1 Streptococcus sp. 1449 | reverse complement strand
TCGATCCCGTTAACTCCCATTTTAGCGGGTGTAGTTTAGTGGTAAAACTACAGCCTTCCAAGCTGTTGTCGCGAGTTCGATTCTCGTCACCCGCTTTGAACTTTGTTCTTTGTACCAAGTTTTTGACTTGGGCGCGTAGCTCAGGTGGTTAGAGCGCACGCCTGATAAGCGTGAGGTCGGTGGTTCGAGTCCACTCGTGCCCATAGTGTTTAGTCCATTACTAGGGGATTGGAATATTATCTGTTCACTAAGAGGACACGGGCTTGTTCCTGTATAAACTATTTTGGAGGATTACCCAAGTCCGGCTGAAGGGAACGGTCTTGAAAACCGTCAGGCGTGTAAAAGCGTGCGTGGGTTCGAATCCCACATCCTCCTTTTATATTAACGCGGGATGGAGCAGCTCGGTAGCTCGTCGGGCTCATAACCCGAAGGTCGTAGGTTCAAATCCTGCTCCCGCAATAAGGCTCGGTAGCTCAGTTGGTAGAGCAATGGATTGAAGCTCCATGTGTCGGCGGTTCGATTCCGTCTCGCGCCATTTTTTTGATAGTATTTATGCGGGGGGGGTTTTTTGGGAAAACTACAGGCTTCCAAGCTGTTTTCGCGAGTTCGGTTCTCGTCACCCGCTTTGAACTTTTTTCTAATTACCAAGGTTTTTTACTTGGGCGCGTAGCTCTGGTGGTTAGAGCGCACGCCTGGTAAGCGTGTGGGCGGTTGTTCGCGTCCACTCGTGCCCATTAATTGGAG
>NZ_VMLS01000010.1:138591-165288 GCF_013276805.1 Streptococcus sp. 1449 | reverse complement strand
TTCAAGCATCCATGTCACGCAAGGGCAACAGCCCAGACAACGGCATGATGGAATCTTTCTTTGGGATTCTGAAATCGGAAATGTTTTACGGTTATGAGAAGTCGTTTCAGTCGCTTAAGCAATTGGAACAAGCTATTGTAGACTATATTGATTACTACAACAATAAACGAATTAAGGTAAAACTAAAAGGACTTAGTCCTGTGCAGTACAGAACTAAATCCTTTGGATAAATTAATTGTCTAACTTTTGGGGGTCAGTACATATCGAACGGGAAAGTTATGCACTTAATTTGACAATTCAAGATGTAAAAATATATACTAATATTTGACAAGTTGTCCTAAAAATGTTGTTATGTTATGGATTGATCGAATCTAACTAAAGGATCCTATTCAATTACTAGAACTATCACATACTCAAGGTCAGCTCACAGATGAGCAACTATTTTGGTTACAATACCTACTAAATTTAAGTCAAACAAATAATTTAGTCAAAATTAAAAAAATAGAGGAACATAAATATGATTACAAAACGGAATGTAATAGTGTTCTACGATTTTTACTAGATAAAACTGTAAATTCTGAAGGAAGGATTACTTCTTCAACAGAATTTGGAAATTTCGTAAGTAATTTATCATTCCAACACGGAATAGCTGGACTACTGTTTCCTCTAAATAAATTGCCCCCCCCAGAACTGGATTCTAAAATACTCTCTATCATCAAGAAGGCAGTGACAATTAGAACGACACACACATATGAATATCAATACTCACTGCTATTTGGTGATGCAGGCTATCTATGGTTACTCCTACATTTATTTTCTATCAGTAAAAATCAATACTATCTACAATTAGCAAACGTCACCGCTAAGAAATTAATAGAGAATTATGATACTCTAGAGGAAATAGACTTTGCATTGGGAAAATCTGGTGTCCTATTACCATTAATAAAATACTATCAATTTACCAATGACAATACTCTTAAAACTTTCATCCACAATAGTATATGGGGAAATTTATCATTATTTCCTACAAAGAGATACAGCCAAAGAAAGCATTTTAGACTATAGCTTTGCTCATGGATATTGTGAAATTGCATATGCTTTATTTGCCTATTCTAAAGTCTTAGAACCTTCTATGTTCTATAATGATCTCCATATATTCCATGCTGAATTAAAAAAATTATTAGAAAAAGTTACTTCTAATACTGAAAATTTAGGAAATTTACAACTTTCTTGGTGCGAAGGAATTTCCGGAATAATCTTATATCTTTGTATGTACGATTGTGACGGAAACAAAGATATTATTAGTAAATATCAAGAATTTGTTTTTAACCATCATCTAAAAATGATGACAGGATATTGCCACGGAATAACTAGCTTACTACAAACCACTGTCTACAATCAAAACAAATTACTGATGAAAAAAATCCAACAGGTAATTTTAGCATGTTCTGAACGAGATGATCACGGTTTACTGATGTTTCAAGGAGATAGTGGTAAAGCAGATTTGTTTGACTTCGGAATAGGAAGCATGGGGTATATTGGTGTCTATTAAATAATAAATTCCCATTCGATGTGCAGACATAAGGAGAAATGTATGAAATTATTTTGGACAAACAACATATATAGACAGTTGCTGCTAAACAGCTGTTTTTCATCATTCGGCGACAGTATTTTCTACCTCGCCATTATCAATTATGTGGCTCAGTACAATTTCGCTCCGCTAGCGATTTTACTGATTTCCATTTCAGAGATGGTTCCCCTACTATCGCAACTCTTTCTCGGGATTCTAGGAGATTTTCAAGAAAATAGAGTCAAACACGCACTCTGGATTGCCAAAATCAAAATCCTGCTCTACGCTATTTTGACAGTATTTCTCGTCTTGTCGCCCTTTTCATTAGTTTCAGTCATTATGATTGTCATCATCAACCTCATCTCTGACACCTTGAGCTACCTGTCTGCCTACATGATGAACGCCCTCTACATCAGTGTAATTAAGGACGACCTGCATGATGCCATGGGGTTTAGGCAGTCTCTGATGAGGGTTGTCCGCATTGTCGCCAATCTGGCTGGCGCATTCCTTATCAATGTTATAAGTATTCAAACTATTTCCCTTATCAACACTCTGACTTTTGTCATTGCCTTTTTGGGCCTGTATGTTATTAGACATACCTTGTATGAGGTTGAAAAAAGGATTGAAATGTCACATACAGCACTGAGTTTTAAGAAATATTTTCAACATCTTAAACAATCGCTGGCTGTGCTCCTGAGGTTAAAAGATACCGTCATACTACTGTTTCTGACGACCAGTATGATTGCCATCTTGGATGTGTCCCCTCGGCTGATTGCCCTCCGCTTCATCCAACAAACACTAGCACAACTAAGCATTGGGCAACTCCTCGCCCTGCTCTCCATCATCATGTCTTGTGGAGCTATCCTTGGCAATATGACCAGCAGTAATCTATTTAAAAATATCCGTTTCACGCACCTCTTGGTTTTCTGTGAGATTTCCCTATTGGCTCTAATAACTAGTATCCTTTATCAAGCCTATATCGTAATTTTCATGACCAGTTTCATCAGTTCTACGATTATAGGCATTCTCAGCCCTCGCCTACAAGCAGCTGTCTTTGCCTATATCCCCAGTGACAAGATGGGGACGGTGGGCTCTGCTCTGAGCACAGTGGACATTCTCGCCCCGTCCCTGCTCTCCCTATTAGCCCTATCCATAGCATCGGGCGTTTCGGTGCAGTTAGCATTGATATTTTTGTATCTTATTTTGATTGCTCTTATCTTTTGTCAATGGTTAGTCAAGTTCAACACTCATAACTAACAAAAAAGCATGTGTAGATTTCACATGCTTTTTAATCTCCCCAATCGTCAGGTCAAGTACAACAAAGTCACTTCTTTGATTAAGCGAGTGTTCTAATATAATTATAAGCACCCTGTCATTACCGAACCCAGTCGCCATTATAATTGACAGAATAGCCGTCTACGGTCGTATTCACTGCCAAAGCACCTGAACCATAGGCATAATACCATTTGCCATTGACCTGGAACCAACCTGTCTTCATACCTCCATTACTTGCATTTAGGTAGTACCAAGTTGAACCATCTTGATACCAACCAGTTGCCATTGCTCCTGAGGAACGGAGATAGTACCATTTGTTCCCAAGGTTTTGCCAACCTGTTTTCATATCGCCATTTGGCTGGTCTAAATAATACCAAGTGGTACCTTCCTGATACCAGCCAGTGGCCATTGCTCCTGAGGAACGGAGGTAGTACCACTTATTACCTAGATATTGCCAACCTGTTTGCATAATACCAGTTGTTGGATCTAAATAGTACCAAGTCGAATCATCGTTTATCCACCCCGCACGTCTTTCACCACCAAGGTAGTTTTCTCCATTAATTTCCGTCTTAGCTAGATAATACCAGTTAGACTGATCATAAAGCCAACCTGTCTCTAAAGAATGATTTTGATTAAAGTAATAGTTCGTATAATAACGCTTCTCTTCTTTATCTTCTGAATCTTCACGTTTTTCCCCGTACTTTCTTCCAACACTGTCTTTAGTTTTAATCTCTAATGTTTTCCAACCAACAAACTCTTGTAGCACTCCATTTTTATCGAAGTAGTACCACTCTGACTTTGGAAAACCTTCTAATCTGATACCATTTGGGTAAGGACCAATTGTACTACCTTTAGATGGAAACGGGATATATTGCCAGCCGACAACCATCTCTCCAGATAGAGAATCAAAATAATAGTACTTACCATCAATCACTCGCCAGTAGGTTTCTTTGAGGTCCCCCTTTTTGTAGTAGGTTCTTCCGTTTTCTTGGACAAACTGCCATCCTTCAGAATCATCTGCAAATACTGTACTGGTCCCTAGCAAACCAAAGAAAAATACTGTCAGTCCAACTTGCATAGTTTTTTTCAAAATTTTCATCTATATACCCTCCTAAAACGATTGTAGCAAAGACCCGACTGCATGTCAATATATAAAAACTCCTCAAAAAAGCAGTTACACAACTGCAACTGCTTTTCTATTCTTGCATGGTGTAACCAACACCACGCACGGTTTTAATGTAGCTTTTTTGACCTTTTACATCAAGCTTGCTACGTAGATAACGGATATAGACATCTACGATATTTGTCTCGGTCCCACTTTCATACTTCCAGACACTTTCCAACAACTGCTCACGAGTCAGAACTTTCTTGCTTCCCATAAGTGTCGCCAAAAGGTCATACTCACGGCGAGTCAGAGCAATCATCTCTTCACCACGATAAACCGTGTGATGTTCAACATCTATCCTAAGATTGCGGTAGGTCCTTGGAACTTTCATCAGACTGCAGTGTTGATCAATGAAGTCCCGACCTCGGAAGATCGCCGAAATACGCGCTACCAGATTTTCGATAAGGACTGGCTTATAGATGTATGAAACTGCAAAACGCTGAACAACTTCCAGCTCTTCTTGCAAGTCTTCCCAATGATCTAAAATCATGATGACTGAGGCTGGCTTAGTTCGACTCAGCTTATCTGCAAAATCCTGGGCTGTCATATCCCCCAGATGAGCATTCAATAAAATCAAGTCATAGTCTGTCTGAAGAGCCATGGAGAAGGCTTTTTGCCCCTCCTCAACCTGATCAACTCGGTATTGCTCTTTTTGGAGTTCCAAACTTAAAAAATGAGCTAGATTTCGTTCTTTCTCAAGTAATAAAATCCGTTTCCCCATGGCAGACCTACTTATTTTTCGTCATACCAAGAGTAGTGGAAGGTTCCTTCTTTGTCTTTACGTTGGTAAGTGTGGGCACCAAAGTAATCACGTTGCGCTTGGATCAAGTTAGCTGGAAGATCAGCTGAACGGTAGCTATCAAAGTAAGTAATAGCTGCTGAGAAGGTTGGTACTGGCACACCAGCTTGAACTGCAAGAGCTACGATATCACGCACTGCTTGTTGGTACTTAGCAGTAACATCCAAGAAGTACTCATCCAAAAGAAGGTTGGCAAGGTCTGCATCACGGTTGTAAGCATCTGTAATCTTTTGCA
Source organism: Streptococcus sp. 1449 (assembly GCF_013276805.1). Taxonomy (NCBI): domain Bacteria; kingdom Bacillati; phylum Bacillota; class Bacilli; order Lactobacillales; family Streptococcaceae; genus Streptococcus; species Streptococcus sp. 1449. Next base: position 160,244 of record NZ_VMLS01000010.1, on the reverse strand, counting down.
AGAAACGAGAACGGATGATACAGCCATCACGCCAGATAGATGCGATGTCTGCAAATGGCAAGTTCCAGTTATTTTCTTTAGAAGCTACACGTAATTGCGCAAAACCTTGTGCGTATGAGATGATTTTTGAGAAGTAAAGGGCTTGACGGATTTTTTCAATCAATTCAGCCTTATCTCCTTCAAATTTGAAGGCAGCTGGTTTTGGAAGAACCTTGCTAGCATGCACGCGTTCTTCTTTGTAAGTTGAAATGTAGCGAGCAAATACTGACTCAGTAATTAGCGACAATGGCACACCAAGGTCAAGTGATGATTGGCTAGTCCATTTACCAGTTCCCTTGTTACCCGCGGCATCAAGGATGTAGTCTACGATTGGTCCGTCTTGACCTTCATCGTCTTTACGGCTCAAGATATCAGCTGTGATTTCGATCAAGTAGCTGTCCAATTCACCCTTGTTCCACTCAGTAAAGATTTCAGCCATGTCTTCTGCAGAAAGGCCAAGCAAGTGTTGCATCAAGTCATAGCTTTCTGCGATCAATTGCATATCCCCATACTCGATACCGTTGTGAACCATTTTCACATAGTGACCAGCTCCATCAGGACCGATGTAAGTCACACATGGTTTGCCATCTTCTGGTGCTTTAGCTGAAATTTCTTCAAGAACATCTGCAACCAATTCGTAGGCTTCTTTTTGTCCACCAGGCATGATAGACGGCCCTTCAAGGGCACCTTTTTCACCACCAGAAACCCCAGTACCGATAAAGTTGATACCTGAGTTTGCCAATTCTTCATTACGACGGATGGTGTCTTTGTAGAAAGTGTTTCCGCCGTCAATCAAGATATCACCTTTGTCAAGGTGTGGAAGAAGGGCTTGGATAGTAGCATCTGTACCAGGTCCAGCTTGAACCATCAGCATGATACGGCGAGGTTTTTCGATTGAGTTTACAAAACTTTCAACGTCATAGCTTGGTACAAAGTTCTTTTCAGGATGGCAAGCAATCACATCTTCCGTTTTTTCTTTACTACGGTTGTAAATAGCAACTGTGTAACCACGAGATTCAATATTAAGGGCAAGGTTACGACCCATTACGGCCATACCTACGACACCAAAGTTAGCTTTTGTCATTTGACACTCCTCTTGTTTCATTTATTTTATTTTATCATTTTTACTTTTGAAAAGAAAGAATTTTGTAACGACTGCTTAGTAGTCCAAGTCATCTGCATGACCAGCGCCATTTCCGACAAAGTAGCCTGTCTTACAGTTAAGGGTAAAGAGATAGGTTCCATCTGGCTTGTAGAGGTTGTAATAACCATTGCCGTTAACGATATTGACACGTTCAAGGATATATTGGTCTCCAGTGATATAGCCACGTGATCGTGAAGTCGCTAGAATTTGTTCCAAGACACCATCCGCAAAATCCCAGGCAGAGTTGTTACTATCATCAATAGCAGACTGGTTATAGGCAACACGACTGGCACTTCTTTGAACAGCAACACCCGCACTTGATACGCCCATATTGACTTTGCTACGAGAACTTCTAGTCTCATTTGAGGCAGCATTTGAACTACTTGGGCTTGTCTCACTAGTCGTATTTGAGCTTGTTTGACTAGTGCTTGAGCTACTAGTTTCACTTGAACTTGAGCTAGAAGTACTTGTTTGCTGGCTCTTACCAAGGCTGATAGCCTTATCTAGCACTTTATCAAGCTCCGTATTTCCAGTTTTAATATCCGTAAATTTAGCATCCGATTTGGCTTTGGCATTGGTATCCAACACACCGTCCACAATAGCTGGTTTCTCAAATTGAGCATTGACATCTTGAATGGCCTTGATTTGCGTTGCTAGACTATCATACTTAGATTTGGCTAGCGTATGTTCACGACTACCTTCCAGTTTATCAAGCAAGGTTTTGAGTTGACTCAGTTTATCAAACTGGCTATTTTTCAAAGCCGTTTTATTACTATCTGTGTAGAAGGCGTCATAAAGTGTATTAAAATCATCCACATCTGATTGATTGGCTGTAGTTGATTGAGAAGTTTCAATTTCCTTGGTCGAGCGATTCACTTGACGATAGACATAATAAGCACTGACACAGATAATCACTGATACAAGCGCCAAAGCGGTCAAAACAAAGCCTTTTTTACTTTTCTTTTCTGAGTCCTCTTGATCCAGACGAGAAAGGTTTTGCTCCTCTTCCACTTCTTCAGTCATTTCTGTTGGAGTTTCATCCTCTAGCAATAGAGGATCCAAGCCTTGCTCCTCATCGTCCAAAGGCAAGGGTGGTAAGATGTCTTCAGAAGATGGAACTTCCTCCGAAGAAGCTTCTGACTCCTCTACAGCCTCACGCATCTCTTGAATTAAATCATCCAGACTATGAGTTTCAACTAACTCCTCTTTTTTGTATTGGCGAGTCGCAAACTTATCTGCTTCGATTTCATCTTTGTGTTGTTTAACATACTTGTCCAAAATGGAATCCTCAGGCAAGACTCCTGCTTCCACTTCTTCATTTTTACGAATAGCTTGACCAACTGTTAGCTCTTTTGCTTCATCAAAATCAAATTGCGGTTCTTGACCTTCTTTTTTATGACGATTTCGTCTTTTTTTACTCATGAGTATCCCTTTCTATTTTACCTCTTGCCGTTTGACACGCTGACCAAAATATTGATACAGATCCACTTTCAAGGTTCCGTTGTATAACTTACGCTTCTTATCTGCTTGGCTACCATACTTGCTTTCAAAGGCTTCATCACTAGTCAAGATAAATTTGCTCCAAGTTTTCAGTGGTGCAAATACTTGACCCATCTCAGCATAAAGCTTGGTCACCCCTGCATCATCTGATAAACGCTCCCCGTAAGGCGGATTGGAGATGATTACACCATTGATTTTATCGGAACGCAAATCCTGCACGCGCATCTGCTTAAAAGTAATGTCTCCTACAACACCCGCTGCCTGAGCATTGGCCTTAGCAATTTCCACCATGCGAGCATCAATATCACAGCCCATAATATCCAGTTCCAGCTCACGGTCTACTTTTTTAGCCGCTTCTGTACGCACTTCTTGAATCAAGCGATCACTAATCCAGTTCCATTCCTCAAAGGCAAAAGAGCGACGAAGTCCTGGTGCCATCTTTCGAGCAATCATAACTGCCTCAATACAGAAAGTCCCCGAACCACAGGTCGGATCAATCAAAGGCTTGTCTGGATACCAGTTAGAGAGTTGCAAAATAGCTGCTGCCATATTTTCCTTGATAGGAGCCCCACCCTTTTCCGTACGATAGGCACGTTTAAAGAGACTGGATCCTGTCGTATCAATCATGACAGTTGCCACATCTTTGAGAATAGAGACCTCAATCTTAAACTCTGGGCCATTCTCCATCAGAGGAACACCTTCTGGGCGAGCATAGTGTTTCTGCAATTTCTTGACAACAGCTTTCTTAGAAATAGCCTGAACACTGGGCTCATTGTGAAGTTTAGATTTAACACATTTGGCTTTTGAAATCGGGAACCGAGCTCCAAGTGGTAAATAATTTTCCCAATCTAGGGCGAAAACTCCCTGAAACAGCTCTTCAAAAGTCTTAGCTGGGAACGTTCCTACGATAATTTTGATACGATCTGCTGCCCGAAGCCAGAGGTTGGTTTCGATAATAGCTCTCACGTCTCCTTGAAAACGAACACGACCATTTTCAACCTGACAATCGTAGCCCAACTCTCGCACTTCTCGTCCTACAACAGCTTCAAGTCCTGCTGCCGCAGTTGCAATTAAATTAAATTCTTTTTTCATGTTACAGTCTTGTAAGACCTTTCTTTTGTTCACTTTAAAAAATGAGGTTGAGAAAATTTCTCAGCCCCAACCTATATGCAATTTTCTATAAGCCATGTTTTGTTCCAGAAGTGACTAGGACCACTTCCTTCGATAATCATCTGTCTACCACTAACAGCTCCAGCTGATAGCAGTCAGAATACTACGTTCGTTTCCGTGTACTCCATGCCCCGACCAAAATTTGGGTTGCTAGCTTGAGGGGTTTACCGCGTTCCACTCTCTCCGTTTCCAGAAAGACTCCGTCACTGTGGCACTTTCAAGCCTACTCTGACCTATCAAAAGACTTAGCCATTTCAACTGCCGTAACGATTTCTCGTCCCTAGGCTTATGGTTTCGCCTAGCACAAACACTACAGGCATCACAGCCTGTGCTAGCATGGACTTTCCTCATGAGAAGCAATTCTCCTCACGCGATTATCCAAAAATTGCATGTAACAAGACCTGAATTACAAATCAGTATTGTCTAAAATTTGTTTACCGAATACTTCTTTTTCAAGACGATTCAAGCGTTTCAAAATATCAAAATTCGTCATAGAAGATGAAGCAGCCACATCAATTGGATCTGGGTGACTAGGACTTGGAGCCGAGCTCACTTGCGGTTTACGAGTTAATTCTTCCTTCAAATCCGCAATCTCCTGACGAAGTGACTTGACCAAGGCAGCATAGGTTTCATAGTCCTTGATGACATCGTCTAAAAACTCATCAACTTCTACCTTACTATAGCCACGGACTTCACGCCCAAACTCTTGTTCAAAAATATCTTTTGCTGAAAAAATAATACTTGCCATGTCTCTCTCCATTCTCGATTGCTAGTATTATTATATAAAAAAAGGCAAACAAAAATCAAGGTCAAAGCTTCAATTTTCGGAAAAATTTTCAGCAAGTTCATTTAATTGATCAAATGTTAATCTCTTTATAAAATAGTCCTCTTGATTTTTCATCTTTTGGTAAAAATAAGCTAATTTCGTTTCATTTTCTTCATCATAAAAAAGATAGGAGCTATTCGTATTTTCCAGTAAAAACTGCTGATAATCTCTTAACTGCCCCTTGTGTTCATAGCGAGAATAAGCATATTTGACAAAGTCTACCTGCTTAAAACGGCTCAGTTTCATCTGATTGGCTTCATTCCAATTTTCCCCATGGGTTTCAAAAGCAAAAATGGTGGCCAACTGAAAACCATATTCGGTTTTCATCTCCTGCGCAACCTCTAGAACCCAATATTCAAAGCCTAAAGTCCCTGTAAATACAAGCCAAGACACCCCATCTGCTGCCATAGCCTCTAAATCTTTACGTATCGCTTTTTTAATCAATTTAAGACGAGGATCCTTGTCAGAAAACAAACCCAAATCAAAAGCAGAATAGCCTAAAACCAAAGCTGTAGCCATTTTTAACCCTTTCTGTGCAAATTTATGATATAATATGGTATATAAATGAAATTTAGGAGATTATAAAATGAAAAAAATATATATACTTGATTTTTTAAATTTAGCTATTTCCTTCCTAATTTGTAGATGGTTTTTTATGGAATACCTTTACTTCCAATTCATCTCTATCTTTAGTTTTCCTACCGGTGGCTCTGATTTCTGGAGACCTCTATTCATCATTCTAATTCTAACATTGTTTTTATTCACTTTCCTAAGATCTAGCTATACGCACAGACTTGATACTAGATTGATAAGAATATCTTATTTTCTTTACTGTTTAATTCTTGTTTATTCGCTACTTTTTAAAAATTTAGGTATTCAGGGAGTTAACTTTAATCTCGTTGAGTTTATCAAAGATTCACTTTTAATTGATTCAACAATTCCTCTTTTAAATATTGTAATTTTTATCCCAATAGGAGGATTATTTAAATTTAATTTTAAAACAGTCATGCGTTTTATCTTTTTCATAACAATAATAGAAACCTCACAATATGTATTTCATCTCGGATTCTTTGATATAGGAGATATATTTACAAACACAATAGGTTTTATAATTGGAAGCAATATCCATGATAGCAGATTAGGAAAAAAGATAATTCATTACATAAAATAAAACTACAAATCTTAGATATTCTATTTACATTCCTTTAAAATCAGAAAGAGCATCATTTTTTATAATATGTACTAATGATAGGCATTTGTTTAAAGTATATATTTAAACTCCGATGTTTATTACGCAAACTGTCAACAAAACATGTAAACTTTGATTTTAAAGAAGGCCAGGTGAAAACTCATAGTAAACAGAAAACAAAAGAACTAAGCACAGTTTGAATAGTATCCTTTTTTGAGGTTGTAGATAATACTGACAAAATCAGTAACAAATCTATGAAAATATCTACTACCTATATTGCTTTTTAATTTTATAAAAGCATCAATTTTAAGAGAAAACAAATATTTCAATAATAAACCGTATATGATCAAAGATTTTAAAATCGTGATAATATTCGGTTTTTCTGATTGTAAAGATTTTTTACCAAACTTATTTTTAATTGATAATAATTCACTTATTATTACCAAATTCTCTTTAAAAGTATGTTTTAAAATAACTTATATCTATTCAATCTTTATAATCCATCACAAAATACTTTTCTACATCAAAACTCACAAAGAAACTATAGTAAATTGAAATAAGATGAGGATAAATCATTTGAGGCATTCAAATTAATTTCTAACAATGCTTTAGAAATTATGTTGTACTATTCTAGTTTCATTTTACTATAAAAACCAATTGATATGATTAGTAAGGAAGAGTATTAAACTAAAAAATTATAAAATAGTTAATAAAAGACTTATCCAAATAAATACTCAATTAATAAGTCACACTACCTGAAATATTATATAAACCTCTATCCTCAGTATTGAAATATAATCCATAAGTACCTGAATTTAGATCAACACTAATTGTTCCACTAGTTTTTCCATAATAAACAGATGATGCATATATTTTACCACCAATCCATGAACGACTCACAACAGAAACTCTAAACCCTACGTTCCCACTCCCAGGTCTAGGAGTTTGGTTATGATTAACAGTATAGGTTCTTCTACGGTTAGTGTACCAAGCTTGTATTGAATATTTACCTCTTATTCCCTGTCCATTATAAGTAATCGCAGTTGCTGCATGCACTACATTTGCTATCAACAGAATCCATAAAAAGCCAATAGATAGTATCCGAATAATGTCTTTCATAGAGATTCCTTCAAAATATATAAGTATGGAGATAATTTCAATCCCAAGTTTAATCAGTCTGTAGTTAATTACTAGAAGAATCTTCCGAATCAATAAAACAATAAAGCTAAAATCAAGCCTATATAATTACGACTCTAGATTATATCTTGTTTGTAAAGCGCTTTCGACATCATTATATAACATTTATAAAATTAAATCAAATGATATTTATATTTTTTATACTACGTTGTGATTCGAATGTGATAATGTCTTTAGTAAATCGAACGTGAAAATATCCCATTTGGTAGAATAGTCATATGAAAAGGATCCAACTGAATATGAATGAAGCGAAAAAATATCTTGTGATAAAAGCTATAGTCATTTTTAACCCTTTCTGTGCAAATTTATGGTATAATAAAGTGATATTATTGCACCAATAAGGAGAATTATGGTCAACTATCCACATAAACTTTCATCACAAAAAAGACAAACATCTCTTTCTCAACCCAAAAATTTCGCAAATCGAGGAATGTCTTTTGAAAAGATGATCAATGCTACCAACGACTACTATTTGTCTCAGGGCTTGGCTGTTATACACAAGAAACCAACCCCTATTCAAATCGTACGAGTGGACTATCCACAACGAAGTCGTGCCAAGATTGTTGAAGCCTATTTTCGACAAGCTTCAACGACGGACTATTCTGGCGTTTATAATGGATATTACATCGACTTTGAAGCCAAGGAAACAAAACAAAAACGTGCGATTCCGATGAAAAATTTTCATCCACATCAGATTCAGCATATGGAACAAGTCCTTGCCCAACAAGGAATCTGCTTTGTCCTTCTTCACTTTTCTTCTCAGCAAGAAACCTACTTATTGCCGGCATTCGATTTGATTCGCTTCTATCATCAAGATAAGGGACAAAAATCAATGCCACTTGGATATATTCGAGAATATGGATATGAAATCAAGGCTAGTGCCTTCCCTCAAATTCCTTATCTCAATGTTATCAAAGAATATTTATTAGGTGGTAAAACAAGATGAACAAACCAACGATTCTGCGCCTAATCAAGTATCTGGGCATTAGCTTCTTAAGCTTGGTTATCGCAACCATCGTCTTAGGCGGAGGAGTTTTTTTCTACTACGTTAGCAAGGCTCCTAGCCTATCCGAGAGTAAACTAGTTGCAACAACTTCTAGTAAAATCTACGACAATAAAAATCAACTCATTGCCGACTTGGGTTCTGAACGCCGCGTCAATGCCCAAGCTAATGATATTCCCACAGATTTGGTTAAGGCAATCGTTTCTATCGAAGACCATCGCTTCTTCGACCACAGGGGGATTGATACCATCCGTATCCTGGGAGCTTTCTTGCGCAATCTGCAAAGCAATTCCCTCCAAGGTGGATCAACTCTCACCCAACAGTTGATTAAGTTGACTTACTTTTCAACCTCGACTTCCGACCAGACTATTTCTCGTAAGGCTCAGGAAGCTTGGTTAGCGATTCAGTTAGAACAAAAAGCAACCAAGCAAGAAATCTTGACCTACTATATAAATAAGGTCTACATGTCTAATGGCAACTATGGAATGCAGACAGCCGCTCAAAACTACTATGGTAAAGACCTCAATAATTTAAGTTTACCTCAGTTAGCCTTGCTGGCTGGAATGCCTCAGGCACCAAACCAATATGACCCCTATTCACATCCAGAAGCAGCCCAAAACCGCCGAAACTTGGTCTTATCTGAAATGAAAAATCAAGGCTACATCTCTGCTGAACAGTATGAGAAAGCAGTCAACACACCAATTACTGATGGACTACAAAGTCTCAAATCAGCAAGTAATTACCCTGCTTACATGGATAATTACCTCAAGGAAGTCATCAATCAAGTTGAAGAAGAAACAGGCTATAACCTGCTCACAACTGGGATGGATGTCTACACAAATGTAGACCAAGAAGCTCAAAAACATCTGTGGGATATTTACAATACAGACGAATACGTTGCCTATCCAGACGATGAATTGCAAGTCGCTTCTACCATTGTCGATGTTTCTAACGGTAAAGTCATTGCCCAGCTAGGAGCACGACATCAGTCAAGTAATGTTTCCTTCGGAATTAACCAAGCAGTGGAAACAAACCGCGACTGGGGATCAACTATGAAACCGATCACAGACTATGCTCCTGCCTTGGAGTACGGTGTCTACGATTCAACTGCTACTATCGTTCACGATGAGCCCTATAACTATCCTGGGACAGATACCCCTGTCTATAACTGGGATAGGGGCTACTTTGGCAACATCACCTTGCAATACGCCCTGCAACAATCGCGAAACGTCCCAGCCGTGGAAACGCTAAACAAGGTCGGACTCAACCGCGCCAAGACTTTCCTAAATGGTCTCGGAATCGACTACCCAAGTCTTCACTACTCAAATGCCATTTCAAGTAACACAACCGAATCAGACAAAAAATATGGAGCAAGTAGTGAAAAGATGGCTGCTGCTTACGCTGCCTTTGCAAATGGTGGAACTTACTATAAGCCAATGTATATCCATAAAGTCGTCTTTAGTGATGGGAGTGAAAAAGAGCTCTCTAATGTCGGAACTCGTGCCATGAAGGAAACGACAGCCTATATGATGACCGACATGATGAAAACAGTCTTGACTTATGGAACTGGACGAAATGCCTATCTTGCTTGGCTCCCTCAGGCTGGTAAAACAGGAACCTCTAACTATACAGACGAGGAAATTGAAAACCACATCAAGACCTCTCAGTTTGTAGCACCTGATGAACTATTTGCTGGCTATACGCGTAAATATTCAATGGCTGTATGGACAGGCTATTCTAACCGTCTGACACCACTTGTAGGCAATGACCTTACGGTCGCTGCCAAAGTTTACCGCTCTATGATGACCTACCTGTCTGAAGGAAGCAATCCAGAGGATTGGAATATACCAGATGGTATCTATCGAAATGGGCAGTTTGTTTTCCAAAATGGAGCAAGACCGACTTGGACTGAAACAACATCCCAATCATCTTCAACCGAAAACTCCTCAACAAGTACAGAAGGCTCTACTAGCCTAGCACCAACTACAAGTCCTGATGCTAGTAATAATAGTCAAAATCAAGCACCAGCCACAAGTCCTGATGCTAGTACCAATGGTCAAAACCAAGCGCCAAATACACCCGGAGCCAATCAAACTCCAGCTCCACAGACCCCTCAACAACAACCACAACAGTAAACGAAAAATCCTGAGAACTCTAAACTCAGGATTTTGTCATTTTCAAAATGAAATACAGAGGTCAAGTACATTTTCCCATAATAAAACGCATACGACCAAGGCTTTTCTGTACTGACCCCAAAAGTTAGACAATTAATTTATCCAAAGGATTTAGTTCTGTACTGCACAGGACTAAGTCCTTTTAATTTTACCTTAATTCGTTTATTGTTGTAGTAATCAATATAGTCTACAATAGCTTGTTCCAATTGCTTAAGCGACTGAAACGACTTCTCATAACCGTAAAACATTTCCGATTTCAGAATCCCAAAGAAGGACTCCATCATACCGTTGTCTGGGCTGTTGCCCTTGCGTGACATGGATGCTTGAATTCCCTTACCTTCAAGAAACTGATGATAAGAATCGTGTTGGTATTGCCAGCCTTGGTCACTATGGAGAATCGTATTCTCGTAGCGTTTCTCTGTGAAGGCCTGTTCCAACATCGTTTTTACTTGTTCTAAGTTGGGTGAAGTTGAAAGATTATAGGCGATAATTTCGCTATTAAAGCCATCTAAAACTGGTGATAAGTAAAGCTTTTGAGAACTTGCTGGAATGGCAAATTCTGTCACATCTGTGTAGCACTTTTCCATTGTTTTAGAGCCTTCAAATTGACGTTGAATGAGATTCTCTGCCTTCTTACCCACATCTCCTTTATGAGAAGAATATTTTCGTTTCTGTCGCATTTTAGCTTGTAAATTGAGTACTTTCATCAAGCCTTGAACTCTTTTATGATTTACTAGATAACCACGATTTCTTAGTTCTAAATAAATCCGACGATAAGCATAATTTCCCTTGTGTTCGATAAAGATGGATTGAATTTCAGCTTTAAGCTCTTGGTCCTTATCTGGTTTATCTAGCTGTTTCAAGTGATAGTAGTAGGTCGAACGAGCTAGTTTAATGGCTTTTAAAAGAAGATCTAACGAAAACTCAGTCATTAATTCTTGAACAATTTCTGTCTTTCTTCTTTCTCTTTTTCCTCCTTCAATCGGAGTTCTCTTAACTTTTTTAGGATGGCATTCTCCGCTCTCAGGTACTCATTTTCTGCTTGAAGACGTTCTAATTCTGTCCTCTCTTCAGGTCTCGTTTTTGGCTTACGTCCCATTTTAGGTACTCTCCCTCTTGTTTTCTCAACAATAGTATACCCGTTTTTCCTGTATTGTGCTAGCCAATTAAGAAGTATCGTACGACTTGGGAGGCCGTATTCAAGAGAAACTCTATCTTTAGTCCAGCCTTCATGTATGACTTTATCAATCATTTCTTGCTTTAAATCAGGAGAATAGTAACGATTTTTTCCTTTTTTGACGAACTCTATTCCGTAACGATCAATCAATTTAATCATGTACCTAATATTAGAATTGTTTATCCCAAATTTATTTGAAAGCTTCTCTAAGCTATATCCTTGTTTTCTAAGTTCATAGATCTGAACTTTATCATCATAAGTTAATTTCATAATAAAAATACCCCAAAAGTTAGATTTTGTCTGTCTAACTTTTGGGGTGCAGTTCAGAATTGTACCTTGATACTATGCGTTTTTCTTATTTTTAGGACTTTTGACTCAGTCTCTTTTTGTTTTATTTGACATGTTTGGCAAGTTCTTCTTGCGCTTTTTTATTGGATTCTGCTTTTTCTTTCATCCATTTTTCTTGAGCTTTTTGGTATTCATCTGCAGTAACTGCCTTGTCTTGAAGTTCCAAGTATTTATACAAGACTGGGTCGCTTGTACCTTTATTTCCTGACAATGCAAATGGTATTGTAAATGGTACCATCTTAGACAAGATTGGACGCCCTGTACGAGATGTAGTTGGAATAATCAAGGCACTATCTGTCAACCAAGCTTGGGCTGCTGCGTATTTATCATATCGTTTAGCAACATCTGTAGTCTCATCACCAGCTTCAGTAACCAATTTTTCGTAGTCATATAGACCTACTTTTTTAGCAGCTACATTATCTTCCCCTGAGTCAAACCCTAAATATGTTTTAGTACTTTCTCCTACAGATGGTTTGATGATATCAAGGTAGGTTGATGGATCGGCAAAGTCTGGACCCCAACCGACATTATCTGATAAATCCCAGTCTTCGCCAGCAGCATTTTCAGCAAAATATGTAATATTGTTTACTTCGTCTTTTTGTAGTTGTTGAATATCAATGACTACATTATCCGCTCCTAAAGTTGCTTCCAAGGATTGTTTCATAGATTGGACGCGCTGAACTTTTGTAGTTGCTGTTTGGTCAACTGGCATATCCAAATGAATTGGGAATGTCACACCTTCTGCTTGTAAGGCTGATTTAGCTTTAGCAAATTCAGCCTTGGCTTTTTCTGGATTGTAAAGACCATCCTGAGAATCTGCAAGATTAACATCCTTCCATTCATCCCCATAAGTGACCAATTTCTCTTTGACCATATCGCCAAAGTTTTTACCATCTGCTTGAACAAATGTTGGTGGCACAAAGAGATTACGCAAGATTTTACTTGCTCCAGTTTGTCCATTCAACTGAGAGGCATAGGCTGTACGGTCAAATCCAAATGCAATAGCCTGACGGAAATCCTTGTTTAAGAGAGCCTTTTTAGTCGATGCCTTTTGTTCGTCGCTGGTCTTAGATGTGTATTTATAGGACTGACGGTCAATATTTGTACCAACTAGATACGTAATAGAGTCTTGTTGAGTATAGACAATATTGTCCTTCATACTCTTCTCAAGCTCTGCGAAACTTGCACTTGTTGGATAGAGACGAGCTGCTGTAAGGCTACCATCTTTAAAGTTTTCTGCAGGTTTGCTAGTATCTTGACCATCCCAGAATGACAATTTGACCTTGTCAATATGCACATTGTCCTTATCCCAGTAGTTCGGATTTTTCGCAAATTCAACAGAGGATTTTGTCACAATGGATTTCAACAAATAAGGTCCATTATACAAGAGACTACTTGGATCCGTAGCTTTGGCAAAATCATCCCCTTTTGAATTCAAAAACCCTTCATTGACTGGCGCAAGCACACCCATAGTTGTTTTAGAATTCCAAAAAGTTTCAGGTTTGTTCAAGGTGTATTGAACTGTCTGATCGTCAAGGGCTTTAATCCCAACTTGAGCAAAGTCTGTGATTTCACCTTTTGCATAGGCATCCAGACCTTTGATTGAATCCTGTACCAAGTAAAGAGCATCCGCTTTCTTATCTGTTGCATATTTAAGACCTGTCACAAAGTCCTGAGCCTTAACAGGAGCGTACTCTTCTCCCTCAGATGTATACCACTTGGCGTCCTGACGAATCTTATAAGTATAAGTCAAGCCATCCTTAGAAACTGACCAGTCTTCTGCCAATGAAGGAACAAGGTTCCCGTATTTATCATTTTCAAGCAATCCATCAATCACATTACTAGTAATCTCAGAAGTTGCTGCCTTACCAGTTGTCAAATAGTTGAGATTATCTGGATGTGTTTCGTAGGTAAACGCAAAGGTCTTTTCACCTTGAGCGCCTGAACCCCCAGAACAAGCAGCTAAAACACCAGCTGCTAATAAAGTTACTCCCACAAGAGCCAATACTTTTCTTGTTTTCATAGCATTCTCCTTTGTTTTTTATTCATTATAGACCCTTTTTCAAGTTCTGTCAATAGAATTTTCTGAATTTTAAGAGTTATTTGTTATATTTGATATATTCTGAAAAATAAAATTGTTCATTTATGCCAAAAAAGCATTCTAGTCCATCTCCGATTAACGATGGACTTTATCACCTCCTTCTCCAGTCCTTGTATAACATCTTGAAGTTGATTCATGACATCTTCCAAAATTCGAAAGGCTTTATTCTTAAATCCACGTTTACGAATCTCTTTCCACACTTGTTCAATGGGGTTCATCTCTGGTGTGTATGGAGGAATAAATGCAAAGCCAATATTAGTCGGAATCTTTAAGGTACTTGATTTATGCCATATAGCATTGTCCATAACGAGTAAAAAATAATCATATGGATAAGCTTGTGAAAGCTCTTCTAAAAAGGCGTTCATCCACTCAGTATGACATCCACCAGCTATTAAGAAAAATGATTCGCCTGTATGGGCATCAACAGCTCCATAACAATAGCGAAATTCTCGTATATAGTGACTATGGACATGTGGACCTACTCCTATTGGAGACCAACAAGATCCCAGTTTACTGATTCTACCGAAACCAGCCTCATCTTGGTACATCAAGCGAACCTTACGAAAACGTCTACTGGTTTTAAAGCGCTTTCTTTTCTTCTTGAATTGAGATTTTATTTTTAGACGCGACAATGGTTTGAGCGTCTGCTTTCTTAGGATGTTCTGGACGTGGCATAATATTTCGCCAACCATGGCGCTTCAACAGTTGATAGAAGGTATCACGTGTGTAGGAAGGACCTAACTCCTTTTTATAAGCCTGAAATAAGGCATCAATTGTAACAAATTCTCCTGCCTCTGCAGCCTTCAAATGGCGAGCAAGAAAGGCTTTTTCTTCCTCAACTGTCATATATGATGGTTACGACCACCACGTGTTTCTTGAAGGAGAGAATCGAGTCCGAACTCCTCATATTTTTTTACAGTTGGCCAAATCGTTGTTTGATTACAGTCTAAAAGCTCTATAATCTCTTTATAAGATTTACTCATCAGACGAAATAGAACGATTTGAAGGCGTTTATGATATTTAGCTGTACTAGAGTCTTTTAAAAGTGTTTTGATAGCTTGGATTTCTTCTTTAGTTGATTTCATATTACTATTATATAGTGCTTTTTGATTTTAGCTTAGTATTAATCGATTGTTCTACTTTTTGCCTCCAAAACCTTGGAAAAAGGCTTTCTTTTGTGATATACTTCACATATAAATACAAGAGAGCTCGTCATACTCGACTCTGTTGACACAAAATCAATCCAGTCCCGTTGTCCCTGTTCTCGGTCAATATCAAGGAGGATAGCTATGAAAGCTGTTGTTGTAAATCCAGAAAGCACTGGTGTTGCTGTTGAAGAAAAAGTGCTCCGTCCACTTGAAACTGGGGAAGCACTTGTAGAAGTTGAATACTGTGGCGTTTGCCACACCGACCTCCACGTTGCTCATGGTGACTTTGGTCAAGTCCCAAGACGTGTTCTTGGCCACGAAGGTATCGGTATCGTTAAAGAGATTGCTCCAGATGTGAAAAGCCTTAAAGTCGGTGACCGCGTCAGCGTTGCTTGGTTCTTTGAAGGATGTGGCACTTGCGAATACTGTACAACTGGTCGCGAAACCCTTTGCCGTACAGTGAAAAATGCTGGCTACTCAGTAGACGGTGGTATGGCTGAACAATGTATCGTAACTGCTGACTATGCTGTTAAAGTTCCTGACGGACTTGATCCAGCCCAAGCTTCTTCTATCACATGTGCTGGTGTAACAACCTATAAAGCTATTAAAGAAGCCAAAGTTGAACCAGGCCAATGGGTTGTTCTTTACGGTGCTGGTGGACTTGGTAACCTAGCTGTTCAATATGCTAAAAAAGTATTCAATGCTCATGTTATCGCAGTTGATATCAACAATGACAAACTTGCCCTTGCAAAAGAAGTAGGCGCTGACATTGTTATTAACGGCCTCGAAGTTGAAGATGTACCTGGACTTATCAAGGAAAAAACTGATGGAGGTGCTCACTCAGCTGTCGTAACTGCTGTGTCTAAAGTTGCCTTCAATCAGGCTGTTGACTCAGTTCGTGCTGGTGGTCGCGTAGTCGCTGTTGGTCTTCCTTCTGAAATGATGGAACTTAGCATCGTAAAAACCGTTCTAGATGGAATCCAAGTCATCGGTTCTCTTGTAGGAACTCGTAAAGACTTGGAAGAAGCCTTCCAATTCGGTGCAGAAGGTTTAGTAGTTCCAGTTGTTCAAAAACGTCCAATAGAAGATGCCGTAGCCATTTTCGACGAAATGGAAAAAGGTCAAATCCAAGGACGTATGGTACTCGACTTCACCCACTAATCTAATAGAAACCTATTTTAAAAGTTGGAAGCTTCTTTCAACTTTTTTATATTAAATTTTTAAATGTGGATTCAATATTACTCCTCAAAAAACTCAATATATCAACATCCAAAAGTAAAAGTTTTTTTAATTTTTTATGATAAATAGTTGCTTTTTACATGAAAACGGTTTATACTTAAACAGTCTTAAAGTTTTCTTAAATGAAAACTAAAACAAAAAAGGAGGAATGACAATAATGAGTATCGGAATCATTATTGCGAGCCACGGCGAATTTGCTGCGGGTATTCATCAGTCAGGATCTATGATCTTTGGTGAACAAGAAAAGGTTCAAGTTGTGACCTTTATGCCAAATGAAGGTCCTGATGATCTATACGCTAAGTTTAATAACGCTGTTGCTGCATTTGACGCAGAAGATGAGGTTCTAGTTTTGGCTGACCTTTGGAGTGGTTCTCCATTTAACCAAGCTAGTCGCGTGATGGGAGAAAATCCTGAGCGTAAGTTTGCCATCATCACAGGACTTAACTTACCGATGTTGATTCAAGCCTACACAGAGCGCCTCATGGACGCTGCTGCAGGTGTAGAAAAAGTCGCTGCTAATATCATTAAAGAAGCCAAAGATGGCATCAAAGCTCTTCCAGAAGAGCTAAATCCAGTTGAAGAAGTTGCAAGCGCTGCAGCTGCTCCAGTTGCCCAAGCTGCTATCCCAGAAGGAACTGTTATCGGAGACGGTAAATTGAAAATCAATCTTGCCCGTCTTGACACACGTCTACTTCACGGTCAGGTTGCAACTGCTTGGACTCCAGATTCAAAAGCAAATCGTATCATCGTTGCTTCAGATAACGTGGCTAAAGACGACCTTCGTAAAGAATTGATTAAACAAGCAGCTCCAGGTAATGTCAAGGCTAACGTGGTTCCAATTCAAAAACTGATTGAGATTTCAAAAGACCCACGTTTTGGAGAAACACATGCCCTTATCTTGTTTGAAACACCTCAAGATGCCCTTCGTGCCATCGAAGGCGGCGTGCCAATCAAGACTCTTAACGTTGGTTCTATGGCTCACTCAACAGGTAAAACATTGGTCAATACCGTTTTGTCGATGGACAAAGAAGATGTTGCTACATTTGAAAAAATGCGTGACTTGGGTGTTGAATTTGATGTCCGTAAAGTACCGAATGATTCTAAAAAAGATTTGTTTGACTTGATTAACAAAGCCAATGTCAAATAAGCCATTATTTATGAAAGGATTTTAAACATGTCTATTATTTCTATGGTTTTAGTAGTCGTTGTAGCCTTCTTTGCAGGTCTTGAAGGCATCCTCGACCAGTTCCAATTTCACCAACCACTTGTAGCCTGTACCCTTATTGGGCTTGTAACAGGTCACTTGGAAGCAGGGATTATCCTCGGTGGATCGCTTCAAATGATTGCCCTTGGTTGGTCAAATATCGGTGCTGCTATCGCTCCTGATGCTGCACTTGCTTCTGTCGCTGCTGCCATTATCATGGTTCTTGGTGGTGACTTTACCAAGACTGGTATCGGTGTTGCCCAAGCGGTTGCTATCCCTCTTGCCGTAGCTGGACTTTTCTTGACAATGATTGTTCGTACAATTTCAGTTGGTTTGGTTCATACTGCAGATGCTGCCGCTAAAAAAGGTGACTTCGGCGCTGTGGAGCGTGCGCATTTCATTGCGCTACTTTTCCAAGGACTTCGTATCGCGCTTCCTGCAGCTCTTCTCCTTATGGTACCAACTGAAACTGTACAAAGTATCCTTAGTGCCATGCCAGACTGGCTCAAAGATGGTATGGCTATCGGTGGTGGTATGGTCGTTGCCGTTGGTTACGCCATGGTTATCAACATGATGGCAACTCGTGAAGTATGGCCATTCTTCGCTCTTGGTTTCGTTCTCGCTGCTGTGTCAGATATTACTCTAATCGGATTCGGTGCTATCGGTGTTGCTATCGCTCTTATCTACCTTCACCTTTCTAAAACTGGTGGAAATGGTGGCGGAGGAGCCGCAACTTCTAACGACCCAATCGGCGATATCCTAGAAGACTACTAAGATAAGAAAGGACTGAAAACATCATGACTGAAAAACTTCAATTAACTAAATCAGATCGTAAAAAAGTTTGGTGGCGTTCAACCTTCTTACAAGGGTCTTGGAACTTTGAACGGATGCAAAACTTGGGCTGGGCTTATACACTCATTCCAGCTATCAAAAAACTCTATACTAAAAAAGAAGATCAAATCGCTGCTCTTGAGCGTCACCTTGAGTTCTTCAACACTCATCCATACGTAGCTGCTCCAGTCATGGGGGTTACTCTTGCGCTTGAAGAAGAACGTGCTAACGGTGTGGAAATCGATGACGCTGCTATCCAAGGGGTTAAAATCGGTATGATGGGACCTCTTGCTGGTATCGGTGACCCAGTATTCTGGTTTACAGTACGCCCAATCCTTGGATCTCTCGGTGCTTCACTTGCCCTTACTGGCAATATCTTGGGTCCACTCCTCTTCTTTGTTGCATGGAACTTGATTCGTATGTCATTCTTGTGGTATGTTCAAGAGATTGGATATAAGGCTGGATCAGAAATCACCAAAGATATGTCTGGTGGTATCCTTCAAGATATCACTAAAGGAGCTTCTATCCTTGGGATGTTCATTCTTGCTGTCCTTGTTCAACGTTGGGTAAATATTAAATTTGCTTTCGATGTTTCTAAAGTTCAACTAGATGAAAAGGCTTATATCCATTGGGATAAATTGCCAGAAGGGTCTAAAGGTATCCAAGAAGCATTCGCACAAGTAGGACAAGGATTGTCTCAAACTCCTGAAAAAGTTACTACTTTCCAACAAAACTTGGATATGTTGATTCCTGGATTATCAGGACTACTCCTTACTTTACTTTGCATGTACTTACTTAAGAAAAAAGTATCTCCAATCACTATTATCCTTGCCCTCTTCGCAGTGGGTATTGTGGCACATGTTCTTCACATCATGTAATCAAGCAACTAAAAAGGAACCAGGTTCTAAAATCTGATTCCTTTTTTCTAGGCTTTTATACTCAATGAAAATCAAAGAGCAAACTAGGAAGCGAGCCGCAGGCTGTACTTGAGTACGGCAAGGCGAAGCTGACGTGGTTTGAATTTGATTTTCGAAGAGTATTATTCTGCCAAGGCTCCCATTGGATCCCAAGGTGCAAGTACGATTGGTTCTGCTCCATAGGCAGCTTGTTCTTCTGCTGTCAGCAATTCCTTACGAACAACGATTTGGTAAGTGTATTCGTCCATCCAAGCGTCTGAGGCAACAAAGTAACCATCTGTACCGACCTTGTCTCCCCATGAGTTTTCAACCTTCCACTTGGTTGATTTACCATTTTCGTCCAAGTCAACACCTGTCAAGACCATGGCGTGGGTCATCAAGCTTTCGCTATAGTCCAAACGTCCAGCCTTGTCTTGAGTAAGTTTAATGTCCATGCTTGATTCAAAGTCATAAACATCTGTCGCAAGGATTCCAGCTTTGCGGTTGCTGAGCTGGCCAACATCAGAACCAAACCAAACAGTCTCACCTGCTTGCATTTGGGCAATCGCCAATTCTTTCAAGCGCTCCATTGGAACGTTGATGTAACGAACCGCACGGCTACCAACGACATTTCCCAACATCTCAACTGTGTAAGATTTACCGTATGGTTTATCAGCAGTTGGAGCATTGATAACAGAAACGTAGTCTTCTAAAGGAAGATTGACATATTTCTTGTAAAATTCCTGTGGAGTAATACCTTTTTCGCTTTGGTAGTTATTATCCTTATCACGATAAGCAAAGTCAAATTTACGTGGTGGTAGTCCTAGTGACATGGCAAGGAAGTTAAAGATCTCTTGCAAGAGGTCTTCTTTCTTAGCTTGAACAGTCGCTTGGTCTGCGCCAGAAGCTAGTAAGTCACGCAAGATTTGAGCATCTTGGCGCAGCAATTTGTTAAGGATTGCATTTATCTCACGGCTGCTACTAGATGAAACAGACTCAGGATAAACTGACTTAGGCACGACACCGTATTTTTCAAAGAGGGAAACGACCATATCCCATTGACCACCATCTTGTTGTGGTATTTGGAGTAAGAAGCTAACCTTACGGCTCGTCAATTCTTGGTCTGCAGTCGCAATGACTTGCTCCAAGAACCAGTTTGATTTCTCATACTTGTCCCAGAAGAAAGTGTGGGCTTGTGACAACTCAAAGTTCTCCAATTTGTATTGCGAGATGAGTTTGTGGCGAAAAGTGTTGAGAGCCGCAAACATCCAGCAACGACCAGACGCTTTCTGGTTAGTGACCTTGTCCTTGGTTAAATCCAATGAGAAAACAGGTGTGTTGTCTACATGGCTTTGGCGACGTTCCAGAGCTGCAAAAATTCCGTTGTGGCTAGCAGCATTTTCAATCGCTTGGTATTTTACATTTGCTTCATAGTTGGCAAATAGTTTATCAGTAAATGATTCTTGAATCGCGTTCATAGATTCCTCCTTTTATTCTACAGTCTATTATAACTCTTTTCACAAAGGAAGCAACTAAAAAACATAAAAGGCAAGGACATTCTTCCTCACCTTTTTCAAATATAAATCAAATTAAGCAATACTAGCAAGGAGAATTTCTAAGTCTTCCTTGGTCAAGCGACGCCATTCCCCTCGTTCCAGGTTCTCATCTAATACTAAAGTTCCCATAGTCAATCGTTGCAAGTCCACCACTTCCTTGCCACAGTAGCCCACCATACGCTTGACCTGATGAAACTTTCCTTCTGCAATAGTCACACGGATTTGGCTCTGATTCTTTTCTGCATCTGTGGAAAGAATCTCCAGTCTAGCGGGTTGACAAGTAAAGTCTTTGAGAGGAATACCCTTGGCAAATATCTCCACATCTTCTTGTGTCATAATTCCCTTGACCTGAGCCAGATAGGTCTTATCCACATGACGCTTGGGTGAAAGAAGAGCATGGGCAAGCTGACCGTCATTGGTCAGGAGCAGGAGTCCATGCGTATCGATATCCAAGCGCCCTATTGGGAAAACTTCCTTGCTCCGAGCAATATCATCCAACAAGTCCAGAACGGTTCTGTGCTTGGGATCCTCAGTCGCTGAGATAACTCCTTGGGGCTTGTTCATCATATAGTAGACAAACTCCTCATACTCCAACACTTGCCCATCAAAGCGAATCTCATCTCTTTCTTCATCAATCTGCAATTTAGCTGATTTTTCTTTTTTACCATTTACAGTCACGCGCCCAGCCTTGAGCAAGTTTTTGACCTCAGTCCGACTTCCCACCGCACAGGCAACTAAAAATTTATCTAATCTCATAGAACTATTATATCATATCAAAAGGAGGATAGTACAATGACCTACCTCCTTTTCGTTTCATACTCTTCAAAAATCTCTTCAAACCGCGTCAACGTCGCCTTGCCGTATATATGTTACTGACTTCGTCAGTTCTATCTTCAACCTCAAAACAGTGT